>CAJMPF010000055.1 GCA_905215195.1 uncultured bacterium
ACTCTTCGGCGACGCACACCTGGGTTCGCCCCCGCCCCGGCTTCCTCGTCGGCTAGCCAGCCGAGTGCTCTATACTTCTCTTTCGATGCGACCGCCTTGCGCGGTCGCATCCCTGCCCGCGCAGCGGGCCGTTTTTTTCGCCACTATTTCCGGGAGGTGCCATGAGCGGCGTCTACCAGCGAAACCGCGAGGTGTCCGAGTACAAGTTCTTCACGCAGGCCATCGCCATCCGCGTGGAGGTCAACAAGCTCATGGCCTCCTCGTCGGTCGTGCCGAAAGCCTACAGGCTGCTGAACGCAGTCCCCACGGTGGAGACCGCGCGCAGCATCGTATACAACGTCAACCGCGCCGACTGCTTCTACCCCAACAGTTCGTTCAACGCACTTGAGCGCAAGCGTTACCTGACGCTGGCGATAGCCGACTGCGAGCAGCTGATGCTCGACATGCAGTGCCTCATGGACATCGGCCTGCCCGTGAACGCCAACCGCTTCGAGGCGCTGGCGGGCATGGTCGGGGGGGGGATCAAACTGCTCAAGGGCGCGCGCAAGAACGTACGCGTCACCGGCAAGAAGACGACCGACGAGCGCATAGCCGAGGCCGAGGCCGAGCTAGAGCGCCTGCGTTCGTTATAATGGACGGCGGTCCCGCCTTGTATATCGGTACAATTGGTGGCTGCGTTCCGTCATGGGTGGCTCCTCGTCCAACGTGTGCTACGTCAACAACAACGGCAATGCCAACTACAATTCGGCGACGAACACCTGGGTTCGCCCCCGCCCCGGATTCCCTTACTGCCAGACCGAGTAGGCCAGCGGGCCGAAAGCAGAGCGCGGAGAGGAAGGAAGGCGCGACCATCGGGCGCGAGCCCGTAAATACGCACCCCGCGAGGGTGGCCGGACGCTGCTTGCATGGCGCGGCGCTCCGTGGCTTCGCCGCGTTTCATGGCCATACCTCAAGCGGCTGTCAGAGCCACATTGCAAGCCGTGCGGGGTGCCTTCTATGAACTCGGAGCAAAGGCGGGCCGCACGCCGGAAGCGCCGCGAGGAGAAGCGCGCCAGGGCCAAGGCCGAGCGCGTCAAGGCGTGCACCCTTGAGACGGTGGCCGGCCTCAACAGCCTGTGCAAGGCTTCCAAGCAGGCCGCGCGTGGCGTCATGTGGAAGGCCTCGACGCAGCGGTACATGAAGGACTACCTGCGAAACGCCGTGAAATCGCGCCAAGACCTTTTGGAGGGCCACGACATATGCCGGGGTTTCATCCGCTTCGACCTGTGGGAGCGCGGCAAGCTGCGCCACATCAGTGCAGTGCACTTCCCCGAGCGCGTGGTGCAGAAGTCGCTGTCCCAGAACGCCCTCGTGCCCGCGATAGTCCCCACGCTCGTATCCGCGAACTCCGCCAACATCAAGGGGCGCGGCACCGACTACGCCCTTAAGCTGCTCAAGCGCCACCTGGCCGACCACTGGCGGCGGCATGGGCGCGAGGGCTACATACTGCTGGGCGACTTCTCCGACTACTTCGCGCGCATTGCCCACGAGCCGGTCAAGCGGCAGGTGGCCGACGCGCTGCTCGACCCGCGCGTGGTCGCCCTTGAGCACCGCCTGATAGACGCGCAGGGCGAGGTCGGCCTGGGCCTGGGCAGCGAGCCAAACCAGATATGCGCGGTGGCGCACCCCAACCGCATCGACCACTACGTGGCCGAGATGCTGCGCCCCGAGGCCTACGGGCGCTACATGGACGACTTCTACCTGATCCACGAGTCCAAGGAGTACCTGCAAGTGTGCCTTCTGCTGATAGAGCACGAGTGCGCGAAGCTCGGCATCGCGCTGAACCCGCGCAAGACCCGCGTGGTGAAGCTGACGCGCGGCTTCACGTGGCTGAAGAAGCGCATCTTCTACACCGAAACGGGCCGCATCGTCATGAAGCCGTGCCGCGACTCCATCACGCGCGAGCGACGCAAGCTGAAGAAGATGGCCCGCATGGTGGCCGAGGGGGTCATGACGCCCGAGCAGGTGCAGCAGAGCTACCAGAGCTGGCGCGGCGGCATGGCTCACTTGGACGCGCACCGCAGCGTGCTGGCCATGGACGCGCTGTACCGCAGCCTGTTCGAAAATCTCGCGGGGGGGGGTTGCTCAATGCAATCAAGCCCGAGAGACGATTCGGGCGGAACGCCCTCGCCATAGCGGAAGGGCGGCAACTCAAAACGGCGGCCTAGACGGGTCGAAAACGAAATAACCAAGACAGCGAAGGCGTGCTGCGGCGCGCCTTCTTTCTTCGCGCCCGCCCAAACGGCCAGGCAATCTCACGGCGCTAATACGATGGCGGCACATTCCCCGATAAGGAAGGAGTCCGCATGGACACTGAGGAAGACATGCCGCGCCCCGACGAGCTTCGAGACGGCACCCTGGCCGAGGTCAACGCCCTGCGCGACTTGCTGTCGCAGATCGGCGACCCCGACGCGGCGCACGACGCGGGCGTTATCGACGATGACGAGTACGTGGAGCGGAAGGCGCGAAAGCTCGCCTACACCTCCGCGCTCGCCGCCTACGCCAACGGCGAGGTGCCCGACCTCCCGGCGCTGCT
Organism: uncultured bacterium; assembly: GCA_905215195.1. Lineage (GTDB taxonomy): Bacteria > Actinomycetota > Coriobacteriia > Coriobacteriales > Coriobacteriaceae > Collinsella. The sequence goes on from CAJMPF010000055.1 coordinate 2,576, forward strand.
CGAACAGATGCGCGAGCAGGCGTCCCAGCCGACGCAGACCGAGACCAACACGGCGAACATCGACTACCTGCTCATGACCGTGGGAGGTGACCAGTAATGGCTACGAAGAAAACCGTTGAGCATTCCAAGCACTTCGCGAAGGTCAAGAAGTACTACGACAAAGACCTTTGGAGCAAGGCGCGCGTCTACAAGGCTGTCGAGTGCAAATGGATCACCGCCGACGAGTACAAGGAAATCACCGGCGAGGAGTACACGGCCGAATAGGCGGAAGGAGGGCGCCCAGGATGGAAGTGCTCAAGCTTTTTGCGCCTTACGGACCGGCTTGGCTTGGCGGCGTGCTCCTGACGCTCGTTGCGTTCTACTTCGGGAGACAATTTCTTGAGGAGTACAAACGCCAAAACCAGCGGAAGGGCGAGCTCGACCTGAAGCGCGAGGAGCGCAAGCAGGCCGAAGTCGACGAGAGGGCGCAGCGCGACCGCGAGCGGTCCCAAATGGAGGGGCGCATCGCCGCCCAGATGGAGCGCAGCAACACCCTGATTGAAGGAATGAAAACGCTCATGGAGTCGGTTGTCGCGTCAAATGACGTCCTCCACGCGGACTTGGTCCACAGCCAGGCGCGTAGCCAGGGCATGGCCGAGAAGGTCGACCATATCTACGACCGAGTCGACCTCATGTACAACAAGGAGACAGGGAGATAAAGATGACTGATATACAGGCAGGACTCACGGTGCTGACCGTCCTCGTGGTGCCCTATATCGTGCAGGCTATCAAGACGAAGGCGATGACCGGCAATGTCGCCCGCTGGACGGCCATCGCAGTATCGGCGCTGTGCGGCGCATTGACGGCCATGGCCGGGGGGATGCCGACTGACCCCACGGCGTGGGTTACGTCCATCTTCGCCGCGGTAGGCGGCGTGCAGGTGGCATATGCAGCCTTCAAGGCGGTCGGCGTGACAGACAAGTGGCTCGACGCGCTGCTTGCCATGGGCACTCCGAAGAAGGACGACTAGGAATGGGCGGCAAGCGCCTCGTGCGCATCGCCGCCGCCATCTCGCTGCTTGCTTTGCTCGCCGCCTTCGCCGACGTGGCGCTTATAGCCTCTAACGTGCCGAAGGTGCCGAAGGAAGAGCCTTTGCCCGTCATCTACGACAAGCCGCTCGACAAGCCCGCCGAGGTGCCCGTCTACCTCCAAGCAGACGAGCGCTGGGGCGGGCTTTCGTATGCGGGCGAAGACCTGGCTGCTGCCGGCTGCGGCCTCACGTGCGCGGCCATGGCGTGGGAATGGCTCTACGGACAGGCATGCACGCCGGCGCAGATGCTGGGCTTCGTTGGCGAATCGTGCCTCACGGACGGCGTGAACGACATGGAAAAGTTCTGCCGTTGGATGAACGCGAACGACCAGGCTTTGGGCTACACGCCTATCCACGACAACGCCGATGACGCCTTGGACGAGGCGGCTGGCGGTTGGATGGTGTTTTGCAGCCTAACTGGCCAGCTCCGTGAAGGCGGCAAGAACTACGGCGGGCACATCGTCCTGCTTTGCGGATGGGACGGCGAGGCGGCGACCTTCCACGACCCCTACGAGGGCGTGGTGCGGCTGAGCCGCGAGCAGTACGAACAAGTTGATTGGGCTTATTTCATAGCGATAGGGAGCGCTGAATAGAATGAACGGAATAGACATCAGCAATTGGCAGAACGGCATCAACCTCGCGGCTGTCCCGTTCGACTTCGTTATCTGCAAGGCTACCGAGGGCACGCGCTACGTGTCGCCCGACTGCGACCGCCAAATCCAGCAGGCGATCGGTCTTGGCAAGCTCGTCGGCGTGTACCACTACGTCAACGGAGGTGATGCCGAGGCGGAGGCCGAGTACTTCTATGAGCGCTGCAAGGGCTACGTCGGCAAGGCCGCGTTCTTCATCGACTGGGAGGAGCGGGGCAACAAGGCATGGGGCGACACGTCCTACCTCAAGGCCATGGCAGAGCGTTTGGCCGAGCTTCTTGGCGTGAGCGTGGATCGCATCGGTATCTACGCATCCAAGAGCGTGTTCCCGTGGGGCCTCACCGATGCTAAGACGTGGGTGGCGCAGTACGCCGACATGAATCCCACTGGCTACCAGGACGCGCCGTGGCACGAGGGCGCTTACGATTGCGCCATCCGCCAGTACTCCTCTTGCGGGCGCTTGGACGGCTGGGCGGGCAACCTCGACATCAACAAGTGCTATATCTCCCGCGCGGAGTGGGAGGCCATGGTGGGCGGCTCCAACGGCGATCCCGACTCGCTTATCCACGGCATCGACGAGACGCCTGCAGCAGACCTCGCGGCGAAGGTGCTCGCTGGCGAGCTCGGAGACGGCGACGACCGCAAGCACGCGCTGGGCGACCGCTACCAGGAGGTGCAGTCGCTCGTGAACCACATTCTCACGGCATCCGCCGAGGATCTGGCCGCTGAGACCTGGGCGGGCGATTACGGCAACGGCAGGCAGCCGCCGCAAGGCTGTTTTGGGGCCGCGCTACGACGAGGTTATGGCGGTCATCAACGGGCAGGCCGAAACCGAGCAGGTGTACGTGGTGCAAAGCGGCGACACCCTTTCCGGAATCGCCTCAAAGTACGGCACGACCTATCAGGATCTCGCCGCCAAGAACGGCATCTCAAACCCGAATCTGATCTATCCCGGCATGCGCCTGGTTGTTTCCTAGGCCGCTCGTGGTATCCTAACGAAGATAATCGTGCCGATTGCGCACACCTCGGTTCGAGGAGATGCGCAAACGGTGCACCATTTGAAACTAGAAGCCCGTTGCCCTCGCGGCGACGGGCTTTTTTCTTCCCCAACGCCGGGATTCGAACCCCGAGGGCATTAAATCACACTGTCGTCCAAGGGCCTGTGGGCAAAAAATAGCAAATATGAGTACTGTTACCATTTTAGTAACAGCAATTTCATGCCTTCAGAAGACGATTTAGACGTCAGGCGTCCTACGGCGGAAGAATTGCAGACGTTTATCGGCTAAGTACTTGGACATATGTTGCGTAACACTTCATATTTTGCAAATAAATAATGCTACAGGACTTGTGACAGTACTCATATTTGACGTTTTTTGTCCACGCCCCCTTATTGCGTGGGCGAATCAGGTGCAAAACGGGCTTCAAAGCGTCCTTCGCAAACAAAAACCGGGGCCCGCATGATGCGGACCCCGGCTCAATACCGTGACGATATGTCAGTTACGCTCTACACGTAGAACAGAATGTCGTCGTAGGTCGGGACCGGCCAGTAGTCGGCGGCCACGATCTCCTCCATGGCATCCACGGCGGCGCGCAGCGTATCCATAGCGGGGACGACCTCGTGTGCATACACGTTGGCCTGCTCCTGACCATCGAGGCCCTCGGCCTTCTGATGCACGGCGTCGAGCGCCTTGATGGAGTCGTTGATGGTGGTGATACCGTTGCAGAGCTTGTTGAGCGTGTTCTGCTCGCACTGCATGGCGGCCTCGGCACCGGCGGCACGAATAGTCTCAAGGCCCTTAGCGACCTTGGTGGCATAGGCGGTAATGACCGGGCGATAGGTACGACGCGCCTCGCGAACCATCGTGGTAGCCTCGATGTTCATGAGCTTGTTGTACTTCTCGAGCTTGCAGTCGTAGCGGCACTGGGCCTCGGCCTTGGTCAGGACACCCGTCTCCTCAAAGAGCGCAATGGCCTTATCGGAAACAAAGGCAGGCAGGGCGTCGGCCGTGGTCTTGTTGTTGGCAAGGCCGCGCTTCTCGGCCTCGACGGGCCACTCGTCGGAGTAGCCATCGCCGGAGAAGAGAATGCGCTGGTGGTCGGTCAGGACCTTCTTGCAGTACTCGAGCGCGGCGTCCTGGAACTCATCCTCGGGCGTACCCTCAAGCGCGTCGGCGAAGGACTTGAGCGACTTGGCCACGGCGGCATCGAGCACTAGGTTGGAGTCGGAGACGTTCTGCTCGGAGCCGCAGGCACGGAACTCGAACTTGTTGCCGGTGAAGGCGAACGGGGAGGTGCGGTTGCGGTCGGTGTTGTCCTGCATCAGCTTGGGCAGGGTATCGGCGCCCAGGTCGAGCACGCCGCGCGTGGCATGGACGGAAGCCTTGCCATCGATGATCTTCTCGACGACCTCGGTAAGCTGGTCGCCCAGGAAGATGGACATAATCGCCGGAGGAGCCTCGTTGGCGCCCAGACGATGGTCGTTGCCGGCCGAGGCAACAGAGGCACGCAGGAGCTCCTGATAGTTATCGACGGCCTCGATCACCGCGGTGAGGAAGACGATGAACTGCAGGTTGTCGAGCGGGGTGTCGCCCGGATCGAGCAGGTTCTCGGACTCGGTGCCAAGCGACCAGTTGTTGTGCTTGCCCGAACCATTGATGCCCTCAAAGGGCTTCTCGTGCAGCAGGCAGACCAAGTCGTGGCGGGAGGCGATGAGCTTCATCTTCTCCATCATGACCAGATTCTGGTCGATGGCCTCGTTGACTTCGCCATAGACGGGAGCAAGCTCATGCTGGCAGGGAGCAACCTCGTTGTGCTTGGTCTTGGCGGGAATGCCAAGCGCCCACAGTTCATCGTCCAGGTCCTTCATATAGGCCGAGACGGTGGGGCGGATAGCGCCAAAGTAGTGCTCCTCGAGCTCCTGGCCCTTGCATGGAGCAGCACCAAAGAGGGTGCGGCCGGTGATGACCAGGTCCTTGCGCTTGCGGTAAGCGTCCTTCTTGATCAGGAAGTACTCCTGCTCGTCACCCACGGAAGGAACGACCTTCTTGGGGGTCTTGCCAAACAGCGCCAAAACGCGCTTGGACTCACGCGAGAGCGCGGTCATGGAGCGCAGCAGCGGAGTCTTCTTGTCCAGGGCCTCGCCCGTGTAGGAGCAGAAAGCCGTGGGGATGCACAGGACATCGTCCTTGATAAAGGCGGGGCTGGTGGGATCCCAAGCGGTGTAGCCACGGGCTCGAAGGTAGCACGCAGGCCGCCGTTGGGGAAGCTCGAGGCATCGGGCTCGCCCTGGATGAGGTTCTTGCCCGTAAACTTGGTAATGGCGGTGCCGTCGTGGTTGGGCTCCAGGAAGCTGTCGTGCTTCTCGGAGGTAATGCCCGAAAGCGGCTGGAACCAGTGCGCGTAGTGCGTCGCACCCTTGGAGATGGCCCAGACCTTCATGGCATGGGCAACGGCGTTGGCCACATCCAGGTCGAGCGGCTCACCGCCCTCGAGGGTTGCAGCAAGGCGCTTCCAAATGTCCTTGGGGAGGTAGTCCTTCATGACTTCCTCAGAGAACACCATGGTCCCGAAGCGGTCAGTAAGTTCGGCCATACGGAACTCCCTTCGTATCGGCACCGCGTGAGAAGCGGTGTTGATTACTAACGAACGAGTCATAGCTTAGACTCGCCGTGTTTCCGCGACATTACCGTTATGTTGCTGTCGCGAAACCAATCAATGAGGTTACCCTATCGAGGCGGCGTTGCCACCCTCAACAGCCAATCAACTGCATAAATTGCAGACCTCTCTCCATGGTTTAAGGGTAGTCAATTTGGGATGGAGCTCTATTAACTGGTATTTTGCATCAGATACCAGTCTTTATAGTCCGTGCCTAGATTAGCCGCTCTGTTATAGAGAAAGCCGATAGCAAGGCATCTTTGATTGGTATCCTCAAATAGCGAGTGAAACTCCACCGTGGCACAGTGGTGCTGTAGAATCCTTACAACACATCACACTATTACGTATCTAGAGGAGCACGATATGCGCGTCGACGAGGTTTTTAAGCGGGCAGCATCCCAGGGCACCGCGCCCATTTCGTTCGAGATGTTCCCGCCCAAGGGCGAGCTGACCCTCGACACGGCTCGCGAAGTGGCAGGCAATCTGTGCAAGCTTTCGCCGAGCTTTGTCTCGGTCACCTGCTCGGCTGGCGGCTCGGGCAACGGCGCCACCACCGCCCCCATCGCGCATATGATTACGAGCGAATTCGATACACCCTCGGTGGCACACCTTACCTGCGTGGGCCGCTCGCACGCCGATATCGCCGCCAAGATCGACGAGTATCGCACCGCCGGCGTGGAAAACATCCTGGCCCTGCGTGGCGATCTCCCTGCCGGCGCAACCGAGGACGACAAGCCCGCCTCGGACTACGCCTACGCCCGCGACCTCATCCCCGAGCTCGTCGACGCCGGCTTTTGCGTGGGCGCCGCAGCCTACCCCGAGGGCCACATTGCCTGTGAGGATCTCAACCTCTCGGTCGAACACCTCAAGCAAAAACAGGACGCCGGCGCGAGCTTCTTTGTGACACAGCTCTTCTTTGATAACGAGTGCTTCTACCGTTTTCGCGAGCTTGCCGACAAGGCCGGTATCACCGTGCCCATTACCGCGGGCATCATGCCGTTTATGGGCAAGTCGCAGATCAGCCGCATGGTCTTTATGTGCGGCGCGTCGCTGCCCTCCCCCGTCATCAAGATCCTCGCCAAGTACGAGAACGACCCCGAGAGCCTGCAGGTAGC
>CAJMPF010000056.1 GCA_905215195.1 uncultured bacterium
CGTGGCGTTCCCAGTGTGCGGCGGAGGGGGCGGGCCTGAGACATATTAAGGTTGTCGCGAGTTCCGCACGAACAGGAGAGCACTTAATGTGCTCTCCGTCGTGAGCAGGACTGTAGAGCAGCAACCTTAATATGTCTCAGGCCCGCCCCCTCCGCCGCACACTGGGAACGTGTCACGCACTTTACCTGCATAAACAATGTGAGTGAAATATGAATCTCGATGGATACGCCCGCAGCCGTGTATACTAAACAGCTGTGTGAAACCAGGGGAGTATTCTGGCTGGACAAAATGCCTGCTTAATAGGGTTGTCAGGTAGTCCGGACGCAATACAAGACTGGGGAGCACGTCGTGTAAGTAGTGGTCCTCTAGGGGCGTACGCTCGGTGGTGTACGCATTGTCCCAAGACCACGCGAGAGTTGGGATCATATCTTGATCAGCATGATTCTCGGCCGCAAGATTGGCATGACCCAGGTTTGGGACGAGGACGACAACGTCGTTCCCGTCACGGTCATCCAGGCTGGCCCCTGCGCTGTCTCGCAGGTTAAAACTCAGGCAACCGACGGCTATGACGCCGTCCAGATCGGTTTCGGCGACATCAAGGCCAAGAACGTGAACAAGCCCATGGCTGGTCACTTCGCCAAGGCTGGCGTCGAGCCTGTCCGTTTCCTTCGTGAGGTCCGCGTCGAGAACGGCGAGGAGCACAAGGTCGGCGAGGTCGTCACCGTCGCTGATTTCGCTGATGTCGAGAAGGTCGACGTCATCGGTACCTCCAAGGGTAAGGGCTTCCAGGGTCGCATCAAGCGCTGGGGTCAGCGCCGCGGTCCTATGACGCATGGTTCTCACTTCCAGCGTCATCCCGGTTCTATCGGTCAGTGCGCCTATCCTGCGCGCGTCCTCAAGGGCGTCAAGATGGCCGGTCACATGGGTAACGAGCGTGTTACCGTCAAGAACCTTTCCGTTGTCCGCATCGATGCCGAGCAGAACCTCATCTTGGTCAAGGGCGCTGTCCCGGGTGCCAAGAATGGTCTCGTCGCCATCCGTATGGCCTAAGGGCCCAGCCCATTTAGCCCAGCGTCATACCAAGGAGAACACTTAAATGGCAAAGTTTGAAGTAAAGAACAGCGAGGGCAAGAAGGTCGCCGAGGCCGAGCTCGCCGCTGAGGTGTACGGCATCGAGCCGAACATCCACGTTATGCACCACATCGTCAAGTGCCAGATGGCCTCTTGGCGTCAGGGCACCCAGTCCGCTAAGGGCCGCTCTGAGGTTTCCGGTGGCGGCAAGAAGCCTTGGCGTCAGAAGGGCACCGGCCGTGCCCGCCAGGGTTCCATCCGTGCTGCCCAGTGGCGTCACGGTGGCGTTGTCTTCGCCCCCAAGCCCCGTTCTTACGCTAAGCGCATGAACAACAAGGAGGTCAAGCTGGCTATGCGCTCTGCGCTGTCCGCCAAGCTGGCCGATGGCGAGCTCGTGCTCGTCGACGACTACGGCTTCGAGAAGCCTTCCACCAAGGCTGCCGTCGCCATGCTCAAGGCTCTCGGCCTTGAGGGCAAGCGTCTGACCATCATCGTTCGCGATGAGGACGTCAACGCCTACCTGTCGTTCCGCAACATTCCCAAGACGTTCATCATCACTGCCGACGAGGCCAACACCTACGATCTCGTCAACAACAACGCCGTGCTGATGCCCGCCGACATCGCCGCTCACTTCGGGGAGGTGCTTGCATAAATGACCGCCCACGAGATCATCATCCGTCCGATCGTGTCCGAGCGTTCCTTCTCCGGCATGGAGCTGAACAAGTACACGTTCGAGGTCGCCAAGGATGCTAACAAGTATCAGATCAAGGACGCTGTCGAGGAGATCTTCGGCGTCAAGGTCGTTCGCGTGAACACCCTGACGGTCAAGCCCAAGACCAAGCGCGTGCGCTATGTCGCCGGCAAGACCCGTTCTTGGAAGAAGGCCATCGTCACGCTGGCCGAGGGCGACACCATCGAGGTCTTTGGCAACCAGGCCTAAGACTCGCTGCTGTTGAGTGAGCTCATGCCTCCCAAATAGGGGAGGCGAGAGCTCAAGGTTTTGGGCGTATAAAATGGACACGCCCGGAACCGTGTATACGTCCGGTGTCATCGCACCCGAGGCAGAACCTCGAATCCCTGTCTGCGATGGCTAACGGATTCCTATTGAAAGGGATTGTAATGGCTGTAAAGCACCTTAAGCCGACCTCCGCTGGTAGGCGTTGGCAGACGATCTCCGATTTCTCCGAGATCACCTGCACCAAGCCCGAGAAGTCTCTTCTCGAGCCCCTGCCCAAGAAGGCCGGTCGTAACAACAACGGCCGCATCACCACCCGCCACCAGGGCGGCGGCGTGAAGCGTCGTTACCGTGTGATCGACTTCAAGCGCAACAAGGACGGCGTGCCCGCCAAGGTTGCCACGATCGAGTACGATCCGAACCGTTCCGCTCGCATCGCTCTGCTGCACTACGCTGACGGTGAGAAGCGCTACATCCTGGCCCCCAAGGGCCTCGAGGTCGGTCAGACCATCATGTCCGGTTCTGACGCCGACATCAAGCCGGGCAACGCTCTGCCCCTCGCCGACATCCCCGTCGGTACGCTCATCCACGCCGTCGAGTTCCAGCCGGGCAAGGGCGCCGCTATCGCCCGTTCCGCCGGTAACTCCTGCCAGCTGATGGGTAAGGAGGGCAAGTACGCTATCGTCCGTATGCCTTCCTCCGAGATGCGCCGCATCCTCGTTACCTGCCGCGCCACCGTCGGTGAGGTCGGCAACGCCGATCACGCCAACATCGTCATCGGCAAGGCCGGCCGTAAGCGTCACATGAACGTGCGCCCGACCGTCCGCGGTACCGTCATGAACCCTGTCGACCACCCGCACGGCGGTGGCGAGGGCAAGAACCACACCTCTGGTCGTCCCTCTGTTACCCCCTGGGGTAAGCCGACGAAGGGCCTTCGTACGCGCAAGAAGAAGAAGGTCTCGAACCAGCACATCATTCGTCGCCGTAAGAAGTAATTTCGGATACCGAGTTTTAGGAGAAAGCACTTATGAGCAGAAGTCTCAAAAAGGGCCCGTTCGTGGAGACTCGCCTTCTCTCGCGTATCACCGCGATGAACGAGGCTGGCAAGAAGGACGTCGTGAAGACCTGGTCCCGCGCGTCCACCATCTTCCCCGAGATGGTTGGTCACACCATCGCCGTCCACGACGGCCGCAAGCATGTGCCCGTGTATGTTACCGAGTCCATGGTTGGTCACAAGCTCGGCGAGTTCGCGCCGACTCGTACGTTCCGTGGCCACAAGGCCAAATAGGGGGTTAACCGTAAATGGCAACTAAGTCTATTGAAACTGAGGCCACCGAGGTTCGCGCCGTCGCTAAGTACGTGCGTGTTTCCCCCAGCAAGGCCCGCCTGGTGGTCGATCTGATCCGCCGCAAGCCTGTCGCTCAGGCCTTCGACATCCTCCACTTCTGCGACCGCGCCGTCGCCGTGGATGTCGAGAAGGTTCTCCGTTCCGCCGTTGCGAACGCCGAGAACAACAACGGTCTGCGTGCCGACAACCTGGTTGTCGCCGCTGCCTATGTTGACGAGGGTCCGACGCTTAAGCGCATCCGTCCCCGCGCCAAGGGTTCCGCTTCTCGCATTCTGAAGCGTACTTCCCACATCACCGTCGTCGTTGCTCCTCGAAAGGAGGCGTAAAGCTGTATGGGTCAGAAAGTCTACCCCACCGGCTTCCGTCTTGGCATCACCGAGAACTGGCGCTCCCGCTGGTTCGCAGAGAAGGATTACGCTAAGACCCTCGGTAACGATCTCGAGATCCGCAAGTACCTCGAGAAGCGTCTTTCCCGCGCAGCTGTCTCCCGCGTCGAGATCGAGCGCGCTGGCGACAAGGTCAAGGTCATCATCCTCACCGCTCGCCCCGGCGTTGTTATCGGTAAGAAGGGTGCCGAGATCGATACCCTCCGCACCGAGCTCGAGAAGGTCGCTGGCGTCTCCAAGGGCCAGCTCTCCGTCGACGTTGTCGAGATCAAGCGCCCCGAGCTCGACGCCAACCTCGTTGCTCAGTCTATCGCCGAGCAGCTCGAGGGCCGCGTTGCCTTCCGTCGCGCTATGCGCAAGGCTGTCCAGTCCGCCCGCAAGGCCGGCGCTAAGGGCATCCGTATCCAGTGCTCCGGTCGTCTCGGCGGTGCCGAGATGGGCCGTCGTGAGTGGTACCGCGAGGGTCGCGTGCCTCTACACACCCTCCGTGCCAAGATCGACTACGGCACGGCTGTCGCCAGCACCACCATGGGCGCTTGCGGCGTGAAGGTCTGGATCTACCTGGGCGAGAAGCTCCCGGGCCAGCCTGTTCCCAACCCTGCACTCGAGGGCTCTTCCCGTCCTCGTCGTCGTAACTCCGAGAGGAGGGGTCAGTAGTGCTTGCCCCTAAGCGTATTCTTCACCGCAAGGTGCAGCGTGGCTCCATGAAGGGCCAGGCCAAGGGTAATACCGAGCTGCATTTCGGCGAGTTTGGTATCCAGGCTCTCGAGGCCCATTGGATCACCAACCGTCAGATCGAGGCCGCTCGTATTGCCATGACCCGCTACATGAAGCGTGGCGGTCGTGTCTACATCACGATCTTCCCCGATAAGCCCATCACCAAGAAGCCTGCCGAGACTCGCATGGGTTCTGGTAAGGGTAACCCCGAGGAGTGGGTGGCCGTCGTCAAGCCCGGCCGCATCATGTTCGAGGTCAAGGGCGTGCCCGAGGAGGTCGCTCGCGAGGCTCTGCGTCTTGCACAGCACAAGCTTCCCATCAAGACCAAGATTGTTGCTGCTAAGAACGCTGAGCAGCGCATCGAGAAGGAGATGGCTGAGGAGGCCGCTCTCGAGGCCAAGTGGGCTGCTGAGGACGCCGCCGCCGCCAAGGAGGAGAACTAATGAAGCCCGCAGAGATTCGTGAGCTCTCGGACGCTCAGCTCGTTGAGAAGCTGAAGGAAATGCGCGCCGAGCTCTTTAACCTTCGTTTCCAGATGGCCACCAGCCAGCTGGACAACACCGCTCGCGTCAACACCGTGAAGAAGGACATCGCTCGCGTCCTCACGGAGCAGCGCGCCCGCGAGATCGCAGCGGAGAAGTCCGCTGTCGCCGAGTAGGACCTAAGGAGAGAACATGACTGATTCGCGTAACTCGCGTAAGGTCCGTACGGGTGTCGTTACCTCCGTCTCCGGTGCCAAGACCATTGTTGTCACCATCACCGAGCGCAAGCGTCACCCCAAGTACGGCAAGATGATGACCAGCTCCAAGAAGCTGCACGCTCACGACGAGGAGTGCACGGCTGGCGTGGGCGACACCGTCCGCGTTATGGAGACCCGTCCTATGTCCAAGATGAAGCGTTGGCGCCTCATCGAGGTCGTCGAGCGCGCTAAATAAGCAGTCGCTCTTACGACTTGTACGTTTCCGAAGATGTGCGTATGCCTGGCTTGCATACCACAGGCCGTATAAAGGCAGCGCACCTCTCTTCGGTTCTTAGTTCGGAGGAACATCTACCATGATTCAGATGCAAACCATGCTGAACGTCGCCGACAACTCCGGCGCTCGCAAGATTCGCTGCATCAAGGTGCTTGGCGGTTCCAAGCGTCGTTATGCAGGCATCGGCGATGTGTTCATCGGTGCTGTCCAGGAGGCTACCCCTGGCGCCAACGTCAAGAAGAAGGACGTTGTCCGTTGCGTCGTCGTTCGCACCGTTAAGGAGATCCGCCGCAAGGATGGCTCCTACATTCGCTTTGATGAGAACGCCTGCGTTGTCATCAACAACGATGGTTCGCCCGTCGGCACCCGTATCTTCGGGCCTGTCGCTCGCGAGCTTCGTGACAAGAAGTACATGAAGATCGTCTCGCTCGCTCCCGAGACCCTGTAGTTAGGGGAGATATATGTATATCAAGAAGGGCGATAAGGTCCAGGTTCTCTCTGGTAAGGATCGCGGCAAGCAGGGCGTTGTCCTGCGTGCTCTCCCCGCCGAGAACAAGGTCGTTGTCGAGGGCGTTTCGGTCGTCAAGAAGGCCGTCAAGCCCAACGCTGCCAACCAGCAGGGCGGCATCGTTTCGCAGGAGGCTCCCATCGACGCCTCCAACGTCAATCTCGTCTGCCCCGAGTGCGGTAAGGTTACCCGCGTCGGTCACGAGAAGGACGGCAAGAATAAGCTGCGCGTCTGCAAGAAGTGCGGCCACAAGTTCTAAGCTGCCCGCAACATTAAGTTGCTAGCAAAGGCCCGGATGCCCCACGGCACCCGGGCCTTTTTCTATCCCTACTCATTGGGGACAGACTTAAATGAGTGATTGCACTCATTGGGGACAGACTTAAATGACTAGTCGTTTGGGACGTTCTTAAACGACTAGCCTATGGGGACAGTCTTTAGATCAATATATCTGGCCATCTGGGATGGGCTTCAACGAAAGCGGCACTTAGGGACTTTCCCCAGGTGCTGGCACTTAGGGACAGTCCCCAGGTGCCAGCAGTTTGGGACGTTCCTTTGATGTCTGATGCCCCCAGAGGGGTGAAGTAATACAGCCTGCTCTGTCTTTTAGGGCTTTGCTGTTCTGCCCCTTTATGTTTCGCAAGGACTGTCGCACGCGCATTTATGCGCATATCATTGTGCGATAATGCGTGTAACGGCGCAAACATGTGCAAACTATGGCTAAATAGTGACTGAAAAGCAAATAGACACGCAAATACGAGCAAATACGCGCGCAACTGTGCGAATATAGGGCTGTTAGAAATGAAGAACCTTCGATGACTCAGGAGGCACATGATGGCAGATTCCAAACAGGCTCCGCTCGACGCCGAGGCAGCCGCAAAGGCGGCGTTTGCCTCGGTCCAGGATCAGCCGTTCCCCGATGATATCTTTACGGCCCCCGAGCTCCGCTGGGCCGTGATCGGGTGCGGCGTTATCGCCAACCAAATGGCCCAGTCCCTCGCTCTTGCCGGTCGCAAGCTCGCGGGTGTCGCCAACCGTACGCTGTCCAAGGCCCAGGCTTTTGCCGAGCAGTATGGCGTCGAGAAGGTGTACGAGACGGTTGAGGACCTCTACGCCGATCCAGACATCGATGCCGTCTATATCACCACGCCGCACAACACGCATATCACCTATCTGCGTGCCGCGCTGGCCGCCGGCAAGCACGTGCTCTGTGAGAAGGCCATTACCCTTAACTCTGCCGAGCTCGACGAGGCCCGTGCCATTGCCGACGAGCACAACGTGGTCCTTATGGACGCCACCACGGTGCTCCACATGCCGCTGTATCAAGAGCTGCGCCGCCGCATGGATGCCGGCGAGTTTGGCCACATGAATCTCGCTCAGCTCAACTTTGGCAGCTATAAGGAGTACGGCGACCTGACCAACCGCTTCTACAACCGCAGTCTTGCCGGCGGCGCCATGCTCGACATTGGCGTGTATGCCCTGTCCGTCATGCGCCTGTTTATGGCCAGCCAGCCCGTCGAGGTCGTGTCTCTGGGCAATACCTGCGAGACTGGCGTTGACGTCGCGGGCGGCATTGTCTGCCGTAACGCCGAGCAGCAGCTGGGCGTCGTGAGCCTTACGCTCCACTCCAAACAGCCCAAGCGCTCGGTCATCAGTTTCGATAAGTGCTATATCGAGGTCAACGAGTATCCGCGCGCCGACCATGCGACCATCGTGTGGACTGCGGACGGTCACCGTGAGGAGGTCCACGCTGGCACCGAGGCATACGCTCTGTGCTACGAGATGGCCGACCTGGAGAAGGCCGTTGCCGGCGATGATTCGAAGCGCGAGCTTCTGGACTATGCTTCTGATGTTATGGAGCTGATGACCAAGCTCCGCGCCGACTGGGGAGTCGTGTACCCCGAGGAGGAGTAAGCGATGCTTGCGGAAGATAGACTCAATGCGATTGTGTCGATGGTGCAGCAGGCCGGCTCGGTTACCGTGCCGGAGCTTGCTGAAGCCCTGAGCGTGACACCGTCCACCATTCGGCGCGACCTGCAGGCGCTCGACCGCGCACACCGCATCGCCAAGGTCCACGGCGGAGCGACGAGTCTTGAGCGCGCGCACGTGACGCGTGACCTAACGCTCAACGAGCGCAGCGACCTCCATAACGACGACAAGGAGCGTATCTGCGCCCGCGCGGCGGCACTGGTGGAGCCCGAGAGCTTTGTGTACATCGATTCGGGCTCAACGACGCTCAAGCTCATTGAGCATCTTCCGCGCCTTGAGGGTGTCACCTATGTGACCGATTCCGTGCTCCATGCTCAGCATCTCGCCCTGCGCGGCATGCACACCGTTGTGCTGGGCGGCGAGCTCAAGCCCGAGACCGAGGCACTCGTCGGTCCCGATGCCTTGGCAACTCTGGACCGCTATAACTTCAACTGCGGCTTTTGGGGTTCCAATGGCATCGCCGCCGAGCAAGGTCTCACCACTCCGGATATCGAGGAAGCGCAGGTCAAGCGTATCTCGATGCGCCACACGGCCAAACGCTTCGTAATCTCGGACGCCAGTAAATTTGGCATGGTGGCGCCCGTCAAGTTCGCGGACTTCCGCGACGCAACGATTATTACCGCGGGCGAGGTCCCCGCCAAGTACCGGGCAATGGACAACGTCATCACGGTCTAACAGTAGGGTACGGGCTAAGGCCTAAACCACCACAAAGGTGCCTGTCCCCATTTTGGTGGTTAGTAACGAAAACTGAGTAGTTTTCTCAATAGAAAAGCGGCAACGTCCATCACGGGCGTTGCCGCTGTCGTTGTCTGCCGGTTTGTCTAAGTCTGTAACAACTGGACCGTTAAAAGTGGGCTAGGTGTTACAGATTGAGATACTTCCGAACCTTGCCGTCCCTTTGTCTCGATCTGTAACATCTGGGACTGATTTTGCCGAGTTACTGTTACAGATTGAGATTTTTCCCTTGAGGGGGATTTGAGTGTCTCGATCTGTAACAGATAGACCGGAAAATGGACTCTAACTGTTACAGATCGAGACGTTTTGGGACCGCGGCTGAGCCATTGCGGCAAAACCACCACAAAG
>CAJMPF010000057.1 GCA_905215195.1 uncultured bacterium
GCTGCCGATGCGGACGCTGCCGACACCGCTCGCCCGACCGCCCCGCACTCCCCCGCCGCGAGCCGCGATCTGGGGACCGCTGTCTCGAACACTGCGAACGCCGTGGGCACCTTTATCGCCCAGGGTGCCTCGGCCATGCGCGAGATGAACGCCGCGAAAAAGGCACTTGCCGATGCCCGCGCCCACCTGGCCGAACTTGAGCAGCGCATTGCCGATCAGGCCGAGGAACTCGAGACGCGCCAGGATATCGCAGGCCGCTACGAGCAGATCGTCGCCGACCAGCGTCAGGCGATCGCCACAGCGCAAAAGACCGCTGCGGCAGCCGAAATCGATCGCGATGTCCATGCTTCCAAAGTAGCAGAGCTCAAGGGTCAGCTCGAACAAATGAAGACAGAGGATGACGCGACTGAGCTCCGCCTGAAGGCCGCGCTCGATGCCGTGGAGGCCCGCGAGGCGAGCTCACGCGAGACCGG
This sequence comes from uncultured bacterium, assembly GCA_905215195.1. GTDB lineage: Bacteria > Actinomycetota > Coriobacteriia > Coriobacteriales > Coriobacteriaceae > Collinsella. The sequence goes on from CAJMPF010000057.1 coordinate 474, forward strand.
CAACCGCCTCGTTCGCCGTCTTGAGGATTCCAAGCGCATCCGCGACAAGGTGCAGGCTGAGCGAGACGCCGGCATTGCCGCCGCACAACAAACCGTCGACGCCACGCGCGCCCAGCTCGAGACACTGCGTCATGAGTATGCCGAGCTGCAACGCAATCCCTCGGCAAATCCCGCCAACTATACGGTGCGCACCAGCGAGCTCTCGATGCAGATCTCCGACACGGCAGATGCCCTGCGTAAAGCCGAAGAAGATGTCCCGCGCATCACCGCCGACCTTGAGCACTCGCTTGCCGCAGCCGAGCAGGCCGTCGAGCAGGCGCAAGCCCCCATCGCCGACGCCAAGCGAGCCCATCAGGCCGTGACGGCAGAGGCCGATGTCGCGCGCGACGAGTTGCAGACCGCAAAAACCGCCGCTGCAACGCGCCAGCGCGAACTGCGCGAGAAGATCGCCGCCGAGGACAAGGCACGCCGCGACCAAGAGCAGAGCATCGCCAACGCCCAAGCAGATGCCGCACATGCACAGTCGATCATCGAGCAGGCGACCGAGGTACACGACCACCCAGAGATCACTGAGTCGCTTGCAGGATCCTTGGCCCGAGACGAAGCCGAACACGCCGAGACCGAACGAGAAGTCGCCCAGCTCGAGGCCACCGAGGACGCGGTGCGCGAGCGCACCCGCGACTCACGCATCAAATTCACCGGCGCCATCGTCTGCATTGTCGCCGTGATTCTGGTGATCATCCTGATCTGGCTGTTCGCGAGCAAGTAAACCAGCCGCCAAAAAACGCTCAACGCAGTTGCGGTGAGATAGTTCCTGTTTAGCCCAAAAAGGCCAATTCAAGAACTATCTCACCGCAACTTATTTAGATCGACGCAAGGCAACCTACCCCTGTTGCACCAAACTCTTGACATAAGGAGTGTCCCCAGGTGCCGGCACAAAAGGAACGTCCCCAAGTGCCAACAACGGCGACGCCGAGGTTTGGCGAAGTCAGCGAAAACCCGCCAGAGCGAGCAAGGTGCCTTGAAACAAGGCGGCATTGACCTTCTGGTCATGCCGCCGAAGTTGAAAGGCAGATTGCCGCTCTGGCGGGTTTGCAGCGTCGACCGGTTACGGCGTTTGTAAAACGCCGTAACCTACAGAATGAGCATGGCGTCGCCAAAGCTGAAGAAGCGGTAGCGCTCCTCGATGGCAGCGGCGTAGGCATCCATGATCTGGTCGCGGGTGGCAAGCGCGCTCACGAGCATCATGAGCGTGGAGCGCGGCACATGGAAGTTCGTGATCAGCGCATCGACCACGTGATAGGTCGAGCCGGGCATGAGGTAAAGCTGCGTCGTGGCGTTCTCGCGCACCACGATGTCACCGCGGCCAAGCGTATCGGCCCCGTCCTCGCGGCCTTCAAAATAGCGCGCCGTCACGGCCGGATCGGACACCGGTGCCTCAGCGTCAAAGGCGCTTTCGAGCGAGCGCACCGCCGTGGTACCAACAGCGATCACACGATGGCCCTCGGCCTTTGCCTTATGCACGGCGTCGACAACCTCCTGCGACACATGATAGCGCTCCGTGTGCATCACGTGCTGCGTGGGGTCGTCCTCCTCCACCAGACGGAAGGTATCGATACCCACCTCGAGCTCGACGGCGGCAAACTTGGCGCCCTTGGCCTCAATTGCAGCCATGAGCTCGGGCGTGAAGTGCAGGCCAGCCGTGGGAGCAGCGGCCGAGTGCTCCTCCTTCATGGCGTAGACGGTCTGGTACTTCTCGGGATCGCCCTCGTAATCGGTAATGTAGGGCGGCAGCGGCACGTGACCGGCAGCGTGGATGGCCTCGTCGAGCGTGCGCGGCTCGCCGGCAGCATTGCAACCGGCCGGCTCAAAACGCACCAGACGGCCGCCGCGGCTATCGGTGACAAAGTCGACAACCTCGGCCGTCAGCACCACGGGAGCCCCCTCGGGCGCATGGGCGCCACCGGCGCGATACTCAATATGAGCACCGGGCTTCAGGCGCTTGCCCGGCTTGACCAAGCACTCCCAAACATGGCCCAACGGATCCACGTCCTCGCGGCGCTTGAGCAGCAGAGTCTCGACCACGCCGCCCGAGCCGGCTTTGCGACCGATCAGGCGAGCCGGCATCACGCGCGTCTGATTGATGACGAGCACGTCGCCCGGCTCGATATAGTCGATGATGTCGCGGAAGATGCGGTGCTCAACGGTACCGCCGTGCTCCAGCGGCGTTCCCGCCTGGGAGCCCTTGCGATCCACCACCAGCAGGCGGCAGGAGTCGCGCGGCTCGGCAGGAGCCTGGGCAATGAGCTCTTCGGGCAGGTTATAGTCAAAATCATCGGTACGCATCTTTGCCTCTTTCACAAAGCGCGTCAGTCGAAAAAATCGACTGACGCGCGCATCATTCTCCCCTGTATCCTATCAGCTTGTTGAGAGAAATATAGTATGGAAACAGATTTGCGACTGTTTTCTCAACGCCCCGCTACTTAAGCGTTGCGTACATCACCGCCTTAATCGTATGCATGCGATTCTCCGCTTCTTGGAAAACACGAGACTTATCGGACTCAAAAACCTCGTCCGTGACTTCCATTTCGGTAACTCCAAACTTCTCAGCAATTTCGGCACCAACAGTAGTATTAGTATCGTGGAAGCTCGGAAGGCAGTGGAGGAAAATCGCCTCGGGCTTTGCCATAGACATCACCTCAGCGGTCACACGATACGGCGACATGAGCTTAATGCGGCTTTCCCACAGCTCTGCGGGCTGACCCATGCCAACCCAAACATCCGTGTAAATTACATCGGCATCACGAGCGCCTTCCTCAATATCCTCTGTAATGGTAACCGTCGATCCATGCTCGGCCGCAATACGACTACATTCTGCAAGGAGTTCAGGATTATAGGATGTAGCCCCCTCCGAATTTCCCCCGATTGGGCCGCAAGAACAGTAGTTAATGCCGAGCTTAGCGCAAATGACCATGAGCGAATCAGCGACGTTTCCGGCCGCCTTACCAAAAAATGTAAGTTTCCTGCCCTTAATCTCTCCAAACTCTTCACGCATGGTCAGAATATCGGCAAGCACTTGAGTCGGGTGAAATTCAGTAGTCAGCCCATTCCAAACGGGAACCCCAGCTTTTGCAGCAAGCTCCTCAACCTTCGCCTGTTCAAAGCCGCGGTATTCAATTCCGTCATACATGCGGCCAAGGACGCGAGCCGTGTCCTCAATCGACTCCTTTTTGCCCATCTGAGACGAGCCCGGATCCAAATAAGTTACACCCATGCCAAGGTCAAGTGCACCAACTTCGAAGGCGCAGCGAGTACGCGTGGAAGTCTTCTCAAATAGCAAAACAATATTCTTGCCTTCAAGGTATTTATGCGGAACACCGGCACGCTTCATGCTTTTGAAGTTAGCAGAAAGCTCAAGCAGATACTCAATCTCTTCCGTCGTGTAATCAAGCAGCTTCAGAAAACTGCGCCCAGCGATATTAACACCCATATTCGCCATCTCCCATCACAGTGGATTTGCAACTAAATATCTTCGCGCCAGAAGGGCATGCTCATGCAGCGCGGGCCACCACGACCGCGGGACAGTTCCTCGGAGGGAACGACCAAAAGTTCCAAACCGTTCTTGTAGAGCTCATCATTTGTGACAACATTGCGCTCGTAAACACAGACTTTACCAGGAGCAACGGCAAGAGTGTTCGACCCGTCGTTCCACTGCTCGCGAGATGCCTCAACCATATCGCCGGCACCGCACTCAATAAGCTGCACCTTCTCCACGCCAGTAGCCATTTCAAGAATATGTTCAAGCGTGTCATCAATCTCTTGAACAGCGACCATTCCCTCAGAGTCACCACGAGTCAGACGATAAACACGAAGGGTCTCAAAAATACCGGGATAAACTGTGAACTTATCGAAATCCACCATGGTGCAAACGGTGTCAAGATGCATGTAAGCATAGCCGTTGGGGATTTTAATAGCGTAAACGGTATCGATCTCAGAATTCCCAGATCCCCAGAACAAATTCTTTGCAAGCTCCTCAATCGCAGCCGCCTCAGTTCGCTGGCTAATTCCAATAGCCAAGGTATGAGCGTTAATGTTAAGCACATCACCGCCCTCGATATGCCAGGGATTCTTATGGTCGTACCAAATCGGAGTCCCTGCATAATCGGGATGGTATTTGAAAATCGCTTCGTAGAAGGGCACTTCACGATCTCGCTGTTTCCAATACATATGGTGAAGCAGAACGCCTTTGCCCACGGAAGCAAGAGGATCGCGAGAGAAATATGAACTCGGAAGAGGCTTCAACACCAAATCATCGGGCTTCGCATCCTCATTATCCATCATACTAAGCGTAGTCGAAACGCGAGGCAGCTCAAGGTCACGATAACGATACCCCCCCATAGCCTCAAGTACAAACTGATACGAATCTGAAATAGCGTCGAGCTTTTCACGAACAGCCTGCTCAAGCATAGGATTGACAATCCCGCTCTCAGCCATAAATGTATCGGTAAACTCAGCGCGAGCCGAGGGGCATGCATCCAGCGCTTCAGCAACGAGTTTCTCCATATAGAGAACCTCAACACCTTCGCTCCTCAGAAGATCCGCAAAGGCATCATGCTCCTTTTGAGCCACATCAAGATAGAAGCAGTCGTGAATCCAGACATCCTCGAACTCTTCTGCCTTTACGTTCACAAGGTCACGACCAGGGCGGTGAAGCACAACTTTCTTGAGCTTACCAATCTCGCTGTGTACATTCAGTCCTTTAGACATTCCTGTTACTCCATTTCAGACATGAAACCTACAGGGCAATAAGTCCCGAGATTGCTACGAATACGATATTGATGAGCGACACGACCAAGAAGAATTTCCAAACGGTCTTCCACCACTGGCCAAGCTTGATCTTGCACACGCCCAAACCCGCTACAAGAATGGCGCTAGTAGGACAGATCAAAGACATCGTCGCGCTACCCATGGAGAGAGCCCACACGGCGGCCTCGGGATTAAGGCCCATGAGTTCGGTCAAAGGTCCAAAAATGGGAGCGGTCAGTGCTGCAAGGCCAGATGAGCTGGGAACCAGAATCGCCAGGAGGTTCTCAACCGCATAAAGAAGCGTAGTAAAGAGAACCGCCGGGATGCCGCCCAGACCAGTGGCGAGCGCATTGAGGATGGTATCGATGATCATGCCGTCAGAGGCAATGACAAGGATGCCACGCGCAAGTCCAACGACAATTGCCGAGAAAGCAAAGTCAGCGATACCCGCAACAAATTCCTGAGCGATGACGTCCTGACTAAAGCCCGCAATAACACCAGCCAACAGGCCCATGGCCAAAAAGACCGCAGAAATCTCGTTCATATACCAGCCCTGGGTCACAAGTCCCCAGATGATAAGGCACATACCAGCGATAAATACCGCAAGCACGCCTTTTTGACGACCCGTAAATTCCGCGTCAAGGGCAGATTCATCGGCAGCGAACTCGACTTTCTTGGCGATATCATCCTCAAATGTGATCGATGACTCAGGGTTCTTCTTTACCCTTCGTGCATAGAGGACAACCCAAGTAATTGCAACGGCAGTCAAAACAACCCAGGCAATCATACGCAGCCACAGCTGGGGGTTGCCCTGAATACCAAGAATACCTTGCGCAATGAGAACATTAAACGGATTAATCGTTGAGGCGATGTAACCCGTGCGCGCTCCAACGAACACGACCATGAACGCCGTCATCGAGTCGAAGCCCATGGCCATCATAATTGGCATGAAGATCGCAAAGAACGGGAGAGTTTCTTCCGCCATGCCAAAGCTCGTTCCGCCCAATGCAAAGAGAACCATCGCAATAGGAATAATTAGAATGTCTTTGTTCTTAAAGCGGCGAACGACACGACCCATTCCGCTCGTGATAGCGCCCGTTTTAGTAATAACCTGAAACGAACCGCCCACAATCAAGATGAATGCAACGACCTCAATTGCCTCTTGTATACCGCGCGTTGGAGCCTGAAGAACATCGAAGACGCCTTGTCTGAGATCTACTTCATCCCCGGTTTCCTCGTCAATATATGTCTTTTCACTCTGCTCATACGTACCTGCGACAGTGACTTCACGACCGTTCACCTCCTGACGCTGATAGGACCCAGAGGGAACAATCCACGTGAGAACAGCGAAGATGACCATAAGTGCAAAGATGATCGCATATACGTGCGGGACCTTGAACTGCTTGATGCCTTTCGAACTTTCCGCTGCCATATCTCCTCCTTCATTCCTTTTCCCATCTATCCAGCTGGCACCATAAATGTATGAGGTTGCTCAGCGGTGGTCGGCCAACCATCGCCATCGTGTCGCTTTTCACCTATGAACGGCAGCTAAAGTGACGTTATTAATCAATCTGATATTTAAAATTGATGTTATTTATCAATTACATACGTCTTTTAACTTTTCCGCAACACAACAAGGAACCTGCCTTAGCCTTATATAAAAACCAGCAGGACAGGAGACAGACATGCAAGGCGTACACATAACAAATGAAATCGGTCATTTAAAAGCCGTACTTGTCCATCGACCAGGAACTGAAACACAAAACTACCCTGATGCCGACTTCAGCCAAGTTTTCTCCCTGCGAAAATGGAGCGGTCGTTTTGACCTCGACAAAGCAATATATGAGCACGATTCCATGGTTCAATTGCTTGAGAAGCATGGCGTAGAAACCATTGAAATTAGGGACCTTCTCGAAGACTCACTTGAAACTGAGCCCCAATCACTTAAATGTTTTATTGATGACTACCTCCGTTGCAGTGGGGCAACAGGCAGAGAGTTCCTCGAGACAATAACCCAGCTGTTTGAGAACGCTAAGAACACCCAGGAATTGGTGAATATAGTACTTAACGGCATTCGCTTTGGAGACACTGAGCTATGTTCAAACCAGTCGGAAACACTACGGGCGCTCGTGCACGAGCAATTTGACCCCGCCTCGCTCTTGGTCAATCCCCTCAACACGCTTTTTTTCACTCGTGATCCTGCTGTGGTAGTCGGAGACGGCATCATCCTAAATCATATGTATTGGCCTGAGCGTGATCGTGAGGTCGCCTTATACCGGCAGATATTCACCCACCACAAGATCATGGGAGAAACCCCGGTATGTGATTTGAACAGGAGTAGTTACCATATCGAAGGCGGAGACATTCTTGTTATCAGTGCTAAGACATTATTAGTTGGAATCTCTGACCGAACTGAACCCGCCGCCGTCGAGTCACTTGCCAAAGAGCTCCTGACCTCAAATAAATTCCAGACCACCGAGCTAATTGCGATTCGAGTCCCCTCTGACGGGCTGCGTATCCACCTCGATACGTTCATAAGTAGAATTGATCACGACGCGTTCCTCATCGATCGTGAGATATGCAATGCCGTTGATGCATACAGCATTCAACTAAAACGATCCGGAAAGGGCCTTACGATCACTCCTATCGATCGCACGATTCCGGAAATACTCTCTGCAGCCTGTTGCGAACCAATAAAAGTAATTGACTGCGGAGGCGGGAATCAAACCGCCTACGAAAGAGAGCGCCGGAACAACGCAACGTCTATCCTTGCGCTCTCGCCAGGAAAACTATGCGTATATGAAGAAAACGTTTGGACCAACGAAGCGCTTGAGAAAGCAGGAATGGAATTATTCCCGTTATCCATTGACGAGCTCACCAAAGGCTATGGTGGCACAAACTGTCTATGCCTCCCTCTGTGGCGAGAGGATCTATAGCCATGGGCTTCGGGGCAAATATTCGTAAACTCCGCACCATGGAGCATCTTGGTCAGGCGCAACTTGCAGAGATGTTGGGGGTATCTAAAGAGACCGTTTGTCGTTGGGAAAAAAGTCGGTATGCCCCCCGTGAGCGCCATATTGAAAAGTTACAAGCGCTCTTCGGTTGCACCCGCGATGAACTTGTTGGCGAGGAAAACGGTTTGGCCGTAAAGCTCGCAAATAAAAGAATCGTCACCGACGAAGACCCTGCTATCCACGAAATGGAGGGCGCATTTCCCGTCATCGATATCGAATCGCAAAAGCGCCGCATCACGCACAGCCAACAAAATGCTTGCGCGCCTGTAGATGTAGCCAAGCGTCACCCACATAGCGTTTTCGTTAAAATCAAAGGTGACGAAATATCCCGCATTTACCCTCCCGGCAGCTTACTACTTGTCGATACCACCGCAAAGCCTTGGAACGGCTGTGCTGTATTGGCGCTCGCAGACGGTAAAACACCGGTAATTAGGCGATTTGCAGAAGGAAACGACATGATTGTGCTGTCGTCCCATTCATATGCAACAGCAAGTCCGGATCTGATGTTTAACAAACGGAGGATTAGAATCATAGGAGTCGTCGTTTGGTATCAAGCGAGCCACGATCACACGCTTAATTAAATCGACTTTCCCAAAAACGACCGTACCGCACAGACAGCTCAAAGCCCCAGCCCAAATGAACTACTTTTTGGCGGCTTTACGCTCGTCGCGGATGCGGGCGCGGTCCATGGCCGCCTCGACGGCCGAGA
>CAJMPF010000058.1 GCA_905215195.1 uncultured bacterium
GACATCATCATCGCCGGCACCTCCGTGGGCCGTGTCCGCACCATGCTGGATTACCGGGGCAACCGTCTCACCGAGGCCGGTCCCTCCGACGCCGTCGAGATCTTGGGCCTGCAGTCCGTGCCCAACGCCGGCGACGAGTTCCGTGTGTTCGAGGACGAGCGCGAGGCTCGCGCTCTGGCCGATGAGCGCTCGCTCAAGGCCCGTATCGAGGAGCAGAGCCGCGTGAAGCACGTCACGCTCGAGAACCTCTTCGAGACGATCGCCGACGCCGAGGTCAAGGAGCTCAACCTGATCATCAAGGCCGACGTCCAGGGTTCCATCGAGGCCCTTCAGGACTCGCTCGACAAGATGGATCAGTCCGAGGTCCGCATCAACACGATCCACTCCGCCGTCGGTGCCATCAACGAGACCGACGTCGTCCTGGCCGACGCCTCCAACGCCATCATCATCGGCTTTGGCGTGCGTCCCGACGGCAAGGCCCGCTCCGCTGCCGAGCGCGAGGGCGTCGAGATCCGTTGCTACGACGTTATCTACAAGTGCCTCGAGGAGCTCGACGCCGCCCGCATCGGCATGCTCAAGCCCACCGAGGTCGAGGTCTCCACGGGTACCGCGACCGTCCTGGACACCTTCAAGGTGCCCAAAGTCGGTATTGCCGCCGGTGTCCGCGTCGAGGAGGGCGAGATCGCCGCGACCGATTCCGTGCGCCTGGTGCGTGACGGCATTGTGGTCTTCAACGGCAAGATCGCCTCAATGCGCCACTACAAGGACGAGGCCAAGAGCCTCAAGAGCGGTTCCGAGGGCGGCATTGGCCTGGAGAACTTCCAGGACATCAAGCCCGGCGACCAGATCGAGGGTTACCGCATCGACCAGGTTGCCCGTACCGAGTAGGGGGTAGCGCTATGAAGCAAACGCAGGCAACCCGCCGTTTGGGCGAGCAGCTCCGCGAGAAGCTCGGTTATATCCTGCTCTTTGAGGTTTCCGATCCGCGTCTCGACCTGGTCACCCTGACCGCGGTCGAGGTCGCGGTGGACCGTTCGTTCGCGCGCGTGTACGTGTCGTGCGATGCGAGCCGCTACGATGAGGTCATGGAGGCACTCGCCAGCGCCAAGGGCCGTATTCGCAGTCTGTTGGCTCGCTCGCTCGATTGGCGCGTCACGCCCGAACTCGATTTTCGCATCGATCGCTCGACCGATGAGGCCGAGCGCATCACGCGTGCGCTGGAGAACGTTCCGGCCACGCTTGCGATCGAAAAGGACGAGGACGGCTACCCAATTGTGGATGCCGCCCAGGAGGCAGCTTTAGATGACTAATTCCGCCGATCTCGCCTCGTGTGAGTCTGCAGATATTAAACGACGCATCCTCGAACTCATCGAGGATGCGTCCTCCATTGCGATCTCGGGTCACACCTCTCCCGACGGCGATGCCTTGGGCTCCGTGTTGGGCCTGGGCCTTTCGCTTATGAAGGTGTTCCCCGACAAGGACATCGCCCTGCTGCTGGCAGACGACGATCCCGTTCCGCGCATCTATCGTTTTATGGAGGGCGCCGATCTGCTGGTGCCGGCATCTGCCTACACCGGCAACCCGGACCTGTTCATTTCGGTAGACGTGCCGGTCGTCGAGCGCCTCAATAATTCCGCCGAGGTGCTGCGTCGTTCGGCCCACGTGGCGTGCTTTGACCATCACCCGGCGCGCGAGGAGTTTGCCGAGGTCAGCCTTAGGTGCGTCAATGCCGCTGCTTGCGCCATGATCATCGACCGCTTTTTGGCCGATTGCGGTATTACCGCAAGCGATAGCATCGCTACCTGCCTGCTGTGCGGCCTGGTCACCGACACCGGTCGTTTTCAGTATCAGAACGCCGACGCTGCAGCGTTTCATGCCGCCTCGCGTCTGGTGGCGCACGGTGCCGATCCGGCGCGCGTCGCGCTCGAGGTATACCAGAGCATGCGTGTCGAGTTCTTGCACCTTAAGTCCATCGTCATGGGTCGTATCAAGACGGTCGCGCACGGGCGCGTGGCGTATAGCTATGCGTACGAGAGCGACCTTAAGGACTGCGGCGTCACCTCTGATGAGTGCGACGGCCTGGTCGATGTGGTGCGCTCGGTGATGGGTGTCGAGGTCTGCCTGTTCCTTAAGGGTATCGAGGGCGATACCAAGGTGCGCGGTAACCTGCGCTCCAAGGGCGATCTTGATGTTTCCGAGATTGCGGCCAACTTTGGCGGAGGTGGGCACCACGCTGCCGCCGGCTTTACCAACGCCGGAACGATTTCCGAGACGCTCACCGCGGCACTTCCCATGCTGGCCGAGCTGGTAGGGGAGGATCCCGCTTCGGTGACCGTCGAGCTCTAACTTTTTGGATGGTACATGGCTCGTCGTACACCTTCTCAACTTAATATGCTGCTCGCCGTCGATAAGCCGGTGGGCTGCACGTCCCATGACGTGGTTTCGCAATGCCGACGCGCCCTCCATGAGCGGCGCGTCGGCCATGCCGGAACGCTCGATCCCATGGCATCGGGTGTCATGGTGATGGGCGTGGGCCAGGCAACGCGTCTGCTGGGCATACTCACGCTCGATACCAAAAGCTACGTCGCCGACATCTCGTTTGGCGTCGAGACCAATACCGATGATGCGGAGGGCGAGGCCGTCCGCACGGTGCCCGTTGCCGCCGACTTGCGTGATCCTGCTTATGCCCGCGAGCGCCTGTGCGCCATGTTGGGCCCGCAGATGCAGGTGCCGCCGGCGTTTTCGGCCATTTCGGTCAACGGCGTTCGTGCCTATAAGTCTGCGCGCGAGGGCAATGCCGTGTCGCTACCTCCGCGTCCGATCGAGGTGTACTCCGCCGATTTGATTGCCGTGAGCGGCGAGGCCGATGCGTGCGTATGGACCGTGGCGTTTTCGGTGAGCAAGGGCACCTATATCCGTGCGCTCGCCCGCGACCTGGGTCGTGCCTGTGACAACGCGGCGCATATTTCCGCATTGCGCCGTACAGCCTCCGGCGTTGTTTCCATCGGAGCCTGCCATGCGGTCGAGGAACTTTCTGCCGAGTCCGCAGCCGGCTTTGCCCTGGATCCCATTGCGGCACTGGGCGCCACGCGCGTCGACTTGCCGGGTGATCTTGCCGACGATCTGCTGTGCGGACGTCGTATTCCTATTGAGCGCGCGCTTGGGGGCTTCGATGCGTCGAAGGCGCCGTTTGCGCTGGTGCTCGATGGCGGGCTCAAGGCGCTCGCCCGTATCGAGGGCGGTCGCTTTGTTATGGAGCATGTCTTTCCGCAGGCGATCGGCGGTGTTCGATGATGCTGGCCTCCCACGAGCTCGCGCGTATTTTTTTCGCGGGCGAGTCGGATGAGGCCCGCATCGTCGCCGCCGATGCATTTGATGATTGCGCTTGCCTAGGTGCCGCGTCGATCGCCATCGGCGTGTTCGACGGCGTGCATCGGGGGCATCGCGAACTGATCGACGCGGTCGTTCGCGATGCGCGTAACCACGGCTGCAAGGCGGTCGTGGTCACCTTCGATCCCGACCCGGACGTGGTGGTGAGCTCCTCGCCCGCTCAAAAACTGATGACGACGGCCGACCGTCTGCATGCTCTGGCTCTCACCGGGGTCGATGCGGTCGTGGCCGTTCCCTTTACGCCTGCGGTGGCGGCCCTTGACCACGTAGGCTTTCTTAAGCTGCTGTCGCGCGTCGTCGATATCCGCTCAATTCGCGTGGGTAGCGACTTTAGGTTGGGTCGCGGCGGCGCCTCGGGCGTTGCCGAGATGCAGACATGGGGAGCCGAGCACGGCGTTAACGTCTATGGCCACGAGCTGCTGTGCGTCGATGGGCAGACGATCTGTGCCACCCGTATTCGCCAGGAGCTCCGCCAGGGCCATGTTGAGCTTGCCGCCGAGCTGCTCGGCCGCCCGTACATGCTGCGCGGTATTGTTGCCGGCGGTCGTCACCAGGGCTCCGGCATGGGTTTTCCCACGGCAAACATCCAGGTGCCCGAGGGCATTCAGGTTCCTGCCGATGGCGTCTACGAGGGTCTGGTGCTGGTCGACGATACCGTTTGGCCCGCTGCCGTCAACGTGGGCCTGCCGCCGACGTATGCCGACGACGCCGCCTCGGCGCATCTCGAGGCCAACTTGATTGGGTATGCGGGCGACCTGTACGGCGCCTCGGTGTCGCTGGCGTTTACGCGTTGGCTGCGCCCGTCGCGCGTGTTCGATTCGCTGGGCGAGCTTATCGCGACCGTTGAGGGTAATATTGACGATATCCGCCATAACTTGGGTGAGCAGGGGGTGAGCATCCGTGATTAGCGATGAGGAAAAAGACCAGGTGCGCGCTGCGTCCGATCTGGTTGCCATCGTGCAGGAAACGGTTGAGCTCAAGCCCCGCGGCCATGAGTTTTGGGGTTGTTGCCCCTTCCATGGCGAAAAGACCCCGTCGTTTCACATTATCCCTGCTACGCAGGTGTGGCACTGCTTTGGCTGTGGCGAGGGCGGCGACGTCTTCACCTACATCATGAAGCGCGAGAACGTGTTCTTGCCTGTGTCGATTCGCTACCGAGCCGACCGTGCCGGCATTGAGCTGCACGATACCGGTGCCTATCGCGAGCGCGGCACCAAGCGCGCCCGCATCTATGACCTGTGCGCCGAGACCGCCCAGTTCTACCACACCATGCTTATGCGCGGTAAGGACAGCCGTCCGCGCGAGTACTTTGCCAGCCGCGGTATGGGCGGCGATGTCTGCCGCCGCTACTGCTTGGGCTTTGCGCCGGGTCGCAACGCGCTGGTGTCGCATCTGTCGCAGGCGGGCTTTACCCCGCAGGAGATGATCGACGCCAACGTGGCCGTGAGCCGTGGACGCGGGCAACTTGCCGATCGTTTTTACGACCGCGTGATGTTCCCCATCTTTGATGAGCAGGGTCATAACATCGCCTTTGGCGGGCGTATTATGGGCGACGGACAGCCTAAGTACCTCAACACCGCCGAGACGAGCGTGTTCCATAAAAAGCGAAACCTCTACGGCTTTAACTGGGCTAAGGAGTTTATCGTCGCGCAGGATACCGCCATCGTGGTGGAGGGATATACCGATTGCATCGCCTGCTGGGAGGCGGGGATTAAAAACGTCGTCGCCACGCTGGGCACGGCGCTGACGGAACATCATGTAAAGACGCTCACCCGCTTTGCCAAACGCATTGTGTATATGTTCGATGGCGACGCCGCCGGTCAAAAGGCCGCGCGCCGTGCGATTCAGTTTATCGAGCAGGATTCAATGGACCTGCGCTGCGTGGTGCTTCCCGACGGCAACGACCCCATGGAGTTCATCACCGCGCATGGCGGCGAGGCGCTGCAGGCGCGTATCGACGCCGCCGAGCCCCTCATGGACTTTGTGTACCGCTCACTGCAGGAGTCGAGCGACATTACCACGCCGGGCGGTCGTGCCAAGGCGCTCGAGGATGCGCTGACGCTCATCTATCCGCTGCGCGATAGCTACATGATCGATACGTACTTTATCCAGATTGCCGACCTACTGGGGTTGGACTTGGAGACGGTGCGTTCGAGCTCGGGACGCGTGTTTCGCGATGTTGCCAAGCGCGAGGACGCCGAGCGTCGTCGCGAGCAGAACTACGAGCGCCAGCGGGCGCAGGCCGAGCGTGCAGGCAGCGCGGGCGGTCGGGCGTCTGGTTCGCAAGGGACGTCTCGCGGTGCCTGGGCGTCGGGGGCGACGCCGCCGGTGTCCACACCGGTCGAGGAAGAGCCGTATGACTATGTGCCGCTTGAGGCCTACGGGGCCGCGCCGGTCGAGGCCGTCGACGATATGCCGCCGATCGATGTGCCGGTTGGCATGGATGGCGCGGCGCCGGTTGCCGACACAGCGGGCGCGTCTGCGGCACCGACGATGCCGATCGTGCTGACCGACCTGGAACGAAAGTCTTTGGCGGGGGAGCGCGAGCTGCTGACGATGCTCACGAGCTACCCCGATCTGTTCCGCACGTATGCCGACCGCATCTGCTCGATCGAGTGGGTGGATCCGCGCCACGAGTCCATCGCGTGGGCCGTGCTCGCGACGCCGCCGGGCACCGACCCCACGGCGTGCATGGATGCGGCGCGCGCGGTGTGTCCCGAGGCAGCGTCGCTTGTCAGCGCCGGGCGCATTTCGTCGACGAGTAAGCACCCCACCGAGACGAACATCGTGTTTATGCTCGACACCCTCGAGCTCTACACCATCAAGCGCCGCATGCGCGCCGCACAGGCCAAGCTACGTCAGGACCGGTCTCTCGACGACGAGGCGCGCCGTGTGCTGACGATGCAAGCGATGCAAGATTCTCAGCGCCAGCGCGAGCTCCAAAAGTCGATCGGCGGCGTGGCAGACCCGTTCCGTTTGATCGGTTTGGAGACAGCGGGCGCCGATCAGGCCTAGATGTTGTGGTCAACCAGCGTATTTGCGCCTATATCCAGTCTGAATTTTGGGTATAGACGTCAATGTGTGTGCTAAAGTAATGAGTCCTGTGGACTATGAAGGGAGAATCTGTGCCAAAAAAGAGTGAGAGCACGGGTACTGGGCTGGAATCCTACGTTGCAAAGCTCATGGGCAACGGCTCAAACAGGACTTCGGTAACCGAGGACGAGATTCAGGTCGCCCTGAAGGATATCGATGTGTCTGACGAGCAGCTCAACGCGGTGTATTCCGCGCTGCGCAACAGCGGCATCCAGATTATCTCCGCGAGCGGAAACGACGACGCCCCCATGGACGTCGACGATGACGATAACGATAGCAATACCGACGATTTCGATGACGACGAGCACGATTCCGGCTCGCTCGACGATCACGAGCTTAAGATGGCCCGTCAGGCCGACGCCGAGATGGGTTCTTCTAAGAACAAGAAGAAGCGCACCGTGCGCACGTCCCGTTCGCGCTCGCGCGTGCGCGGTATCGATGCCTCCACGGTAATGCTGACCGGCGACCCGGTTCGTATGTACCTTAAGGAGATCGGCAAGGTCGACCTGCTGACCGCCTCCGAAGAGGTCGATCTGGCCATGAAGATCGAGGCCGGTCTCGATGCCACCGAGAAGCTCGAGGCCGCCGAGGCGGGCGAGATCGAGCTTACCCGCGCCGAGATGCGTCGCCTGACCCGTATCGAGAACGTCGGTCTCGAGGCCAAGCAGGCGCTCATCAGCGCCAACCTGCGTCTGGTCGTCTCCATCGCCAAGCGCTACGTTGGTCGCGGCCTGCTGTTCCTGGACTTGATCCAGGAGGGCAACCTCGGTCTGATCCGCGCCGTCGAGAAGTTCGACTACCAGAAGGGCTTTAAGTTCTCCACGTACGCCACGTGGTGGATCCGTCAGGCTATCACGCGTGCTATCGCCGACCAGGCCCGTACCATCCGTATTCCCGTGCACATGGTCGAGACCATCAACAAGCTGGTTCGCGTGCAGCGCCAGCTCCTCCAGGATCTGGGTCGCGACCCGACTCCCGAGGAGATCGGTGCCGAGATGGACATGAGTGCCGACCGCGTCCGCGAGATTCAGAAGATCTCGCAGGAGCCCGTGTCGCTCGAGACCCCTATCGGCGAGGAAGAGGATTCCCAGCTGGGCGACTTCATCGAGGACTCCCAGGCCATCGTTCCGCCCGATGCCGCCAGCTTCTCCATGTTGCAGGAGCAGCTCACCCAGGTACTCGACTCGCTTGCCGATCGTGAGCGCAAGGTTATCGAGCTGCGCTTTGGCCTTGTCGACGGACATCCCCGTACGCTCGAGGAAGTCGGACGCGAGTTTGGCGTCACGCGTGAGCGCATCCGCCAGATCGAGTCCAAGACCCTGGCCAAGCTCCGCCACCCGAGCCGTAGTAGCAAGCTGAAGGACTACATCGAGTCTTAGTAGTTACGGCGTTTTACCAAACGCCGTAACTGGTCGACGCTGCGCGGGCACCAGAGCGACAACTTGTCATTCAAAGAGGACGGCATGACCAGAAGGTCTATGCCGTCCTCTTTTCATGCCAATTTGTTCGCTCTGGTGCCCGCTCGCTGGCATTGTCAAAACATCGGCGTTTCCGTTGCCGGTGCCGGCAGTTAGAGCGTCCCCAAGGGATCATGGCGAGAAAAATTCTCAAAAAAGTTCTTGCCCTGAGCTGATTCGTCCGTATAATAAACTTCGTTGCTTGAGAGCACGTACCTATTCCTCGGTAGCTCAATGGTAGAGCACGCGGCTGTTAACCGCGCTGTTGTAGGTTCGAGTCCTACCCGGGGAGCCAGGTTGTAAAACCCGTCGCTTATGCGGCGGGTTTTTTCATGCCGCGATCGTCTGGCGCGAACGTTGCCATATCAACATTTCGTGTCGAGGATGTAATCCCGCGACCCACCACATCAACATGGCGCGGTCGTTGTAGAATATTGCAATGATTGCTCCCACGAGATGGTGCCGCGAGCACCAGATAAGGAGATTCTTGTGTCTGAGACCATTAACGGCAGCCTGAGCGTCTCGAACGACGTTATTGCCGATATTGCCGGTTATGCCGCGATGACGTGCTATGGCGTCGTCGGTATGGCCGAGCAGCTCCAGGGCGCCGAGAGCGTGCGCCTGCTTGCCGGCCAGCGCCTCCGCAAGGGCGTGCTTGTCTCCGCCGACGAGAACGGCCTTACGGTCGATCTTCACGTCGTGCTCGAGAACGGCGTCAACATGAAGTCCGTCTGCCACAATCTTTCGAGCTCCGTTGCCTTTACCCTGCAGGAGATCGCCCAGATCGATCCCGCCAGCCTTAAGATCGGCATTCACATCGACGCGCTCAAGAGCCGTCTGAACTAGCATCCGAAAACGGAGATTCAAATACCCATGATTGCAAAGACCATTCGCACCTGTTTTCCGATCGCTGCGGCTGCCGTTTCTGACAAGGCCGAGGAGATCAACAAGCTCAACGTCTTCCCCGTACCCGACGGTGACACAGGTACAAACATGTCGCTGACAATGATGTCGGCGGTAAAGGAAATCAACTCCGTT
>CAJMPF010000059.1 GCA_905215195.1 uncultured bacterium
GCGCTTCGCGCCTGCCGCCTTTGGGGACTGTGGGGCGTGGCCGGCAGCTGCGGCGCGTTGCGCCTGCTGCTTTGGGTGACTTTGGGGTCGATTGAGGTTGTTTGCACAATTCGCGGTATTATGTTGCGGAGTTTTGAAAGGAGCCGCTGGTGGTCACGACGACGTTTGCTTCGCCTTTGGGCGAAATCTTGCTTGCCGCTGGTGGCCGCGGTTTGACGGGGCTTTGGTTTGAGGGGCAGGAGCACTTTGGCTCCACGCTTCTCAAAGAAGATCCCGAACATGTTGAAGGCGCCGATGCGGTTTCTGGTGCTGGCGGCATGTCTTCGGTGAATCCGACAAACGGTGCGGCTTCTTCGGTACTTGAGCGTTCCTGGGCTTGGTTGAATGCTTATTTTGCAGGGCAGGAACCTCGGTTTACGCCGCCGTTGCATTTGATTGGCACGGCGTTTCAGCGTGAAGTTTGGTACGAGCTGCTTTCTATTCCGCGTGGCGAGGTCGCCACGTATGGCGAGATTGCCCAGCGTGTTGCGGCTCGACATCGTGTACCGGGAAACGAGGACCCCGTTGTGTCTCCCCGTGCCGTGGGGGCCGCGGTCGCGCGTAATCCCATTTCGATTATTGTGCCGTGCCATCGCGTGGTTGCCGCCGACGGTTCGCTCAACGGATATGCCGGCGGCCTCGACCGCAAGGAGTGGCTGCTGCGGCTTGAGGGCGCGTACGAGGAGTAACGCTCGAGCACTTTGCATAGCCAAGATGCCGTGAAAGAACGGGACATGCTTTCCGAATGGAGGCTCAGACGGAAACTACGTCCCGGAATTCCGTTTTAAAGCGGGATGCGCTTTCCGAATGGCGTTCCAAGCGGAAACCGTGTCCCGGAATACAGCCTCAGAGTGGGACGCCGTTTCCGGCTGAGACCACCTGCCTGGACATCGATCTACGCCCGCTCCTGCAGGGCGTAGATGGACTTATCCATGTTGAACAGGTAAGCCACAACGCAGACGATGAAGAACGCCGGCAGATTACCGAAACCGAAGACCTCGCAACCGATAAGGATGGTCGCGAGCAGCGTGTTGGTGACGCTGCCAAAGACGGCTGCGTAGCCCAGTGCGGCGCAGAGCTCGACGGGCATGCCGAGTTGAGCCTCGTTATGGCGACATCTGGGTAACAGAAAGGCCCGCGTTCCTCAGAGGCAAGATAGGCAATTCTGCTTCTGAGGTAGATCTCAATTCTGCCGACCGCACTGCCGACCGCATCAAACATTAACTGCTGGAGGGCTCGGTCAAATTCATACGTGTAGATGATGGTTTCGAATGTTGTGCCTTCGCGAAAGATGGTAATCCCGGACTTGCATTTGGTTTTGTAGGGAAACCAGTAGGCCGACAGTCTGTAGTGGTTGGCTTCGACCAAAGCTCGCTCGAGTTCGCTTTGATCAGAGCACTCAAGACCCTTGTTTTCTGTCAATAGTGCTATTTGTTCGTTGATGGATATCCGCGACTTCTGGTATTTCATTTAAGCCTCTTGATATAAAAAGAGCTGGAGTTGCGCATCGTTGAGAGGCTTTCCAGCTTTAGCAAAACAAACTTATAAGATGCGACGGGCCGCGTCAAGATAATTACCGGACGGCCTAGGAGGCGGCTGGTTGGCTGGCTTAAAACCCAGCGCGTGAAATGACGCTCCACGCTATTCAGCGCGCTTGATAGGATGACGAACCACAGTCTTAAGTTTCTCCGGCGCACACTTGCGTGGATCGGAAAGATAGATTTCGTGATGTAAACGGGTATCTGAGAAGTCGGGGACATAGCCCTGCTCGGTCGTGTATTCATGCATAGCGTCTACGGTCGCCGGTTCGTTGTCGTAGGGCCCGGTGTGCATGCATTGAACGCAGAGACCCTCGTCAACTTTAAGCAGCTCGACGGCAGAAAAGTCCAGTTTCTTTTTGTTCGTGGCTTCCACGACTGCCCAGTTAAAGTCATCTCGGGTGACGAAATCGGGTAGGCGGATGCACGAGATAAAGTTGAAATCGTCCTTGCGTACATAATCGATGTCGCCGCTCGGGGAGTCTTGCCACCAGAAACCCTCGAGCGGCGGTACCACAAAGTCGAAATAGCCCTCGATACTCCTTGAGCCTTTCTTCGACATCTTGACGGTATAGGCGATTCCGTAAAGCAGCGGCAGGGCGTTTTGATACTCGCCACCTTCGGTATTTGGGTCGCCCTTGCCGCGAACGGCAACGTAGCTCATAGGCGGGACAGTTACGATACTCGGCTTGCTTGCAGGTTTGTAGAGCTCCTTGCATTCCTTCTTAAAGTCGAACGCCATGTTGGCCGCCTTTCTGCGTATTGGCCTGCTTAGATAGCGAAATCATATCATAGAAACGAACAGCTGTTCGAATGATTTGGCTGACAGATTGAGATGCGTGCGTTGTGTTTGGCGGTCGGCCTGACCCAATCGATGATTTCTCTGCCTCCCCGGCGCCTCATCTATAGCTGCCGTTTCCCCATATAAAACCTGCCAAAATAAACCTGTCCCTTTTGGCAGGTTTCGGGGTGGCAAGGGCTTGCACTTTAGCGTGCGACAGCGGATAATGCCGAGCATTCGACAATACGCTTATTGCTCTTTCTATAGATTGAGGAGACCCCTATGGCCATGGAATTCAAACGCAGGCTGCCGATCCCCATGGAGATCCGCGAGGAAATGCCACTTTCTGCCGAGCTTACCGCCAAAAAGCAGGCATTTGACGCCGAGGTCGCCAAAGTCTTTACCGGCGAGGACGCACGTAAGGTGCTCATCATCGGCCCGTGCTCTGCCGACCGCGAGGATTCGGTGCTCGAGTATATGAACCGACTGGCCAAGACCGCCGAAGAGGTCAAGGACAAGCTCATCATCATTCCGCGCGTCTACACCAATAAGCCGCGCACCAAGGGCACCGGTTACAAGGGTCTTCTGCACAACCCCAACCCCGAGGCTCCCGACGACCTGCTCGAGGGCGTCAAGGCCATCCGCCATATGCACCTGCGCGTTATTGAGGAAACGGGCTTCTTCACCGCCGACGAGATGCTCTATCCGTCCAACTACCAATACCTCGTTGACCTGCTGAGCTATGTCGCCGTGGGCGCACGCTCGGTAGAGAACCAGGAGCACCGCCTGGTGTCGAGCGGCATTTCGGTACCCGTCGGCATGAAGAATCCCACTGCCGGCTCTACCACCGTTATGCTCAACTCAATTTACGCCGCCCAGGCGCACCAGAGCTTCATCTTCCGCAACTGGGAGGTCGAGTGCGACGGCAACCCGCTCGCACACGCCGTTATGCGTGGCTACATCGGTCTCGATGGGCGCACCTACCCCAACTACCACTACGAACACCTGGAACGCCTGGCCGAACGCTATACCGAGCATGCCGGCTATGCCAATCCGGCAGCGGTCATCGACTGCAACCACGACAACTCGGGCAAGCGTCCGCTGGAGCAGTATCGCATTTGCAAGGAGGTGCTCGACAGCTGCCGCCGTAACGAGTCCATCTCCAAGCTGGTCAAGGGCTTTATGATCGAGTCCTACCTTGAGGACGGCAACCAGCCAGTCGATGGCGGTGTCTTTGGTAAATCGATCACCGACCCGTGCCTGGGCTGGGAAAAGACCGACTACCTCATCCACGAGATCGCGGAGCGGGTGTAGGTTACGGCGTTTTACCAAACGCCGTAACGGCTCGACGCTGCGCGGGCCGCACCTGGACAATCTGACGTTCAACTTCAAGGGCGCGACCAGAAGGTCGGCGCCCTTTCGTTTGATGCGGCAGTTAGGGACGCTCCTTTTCTGCCGGCAGTTTGGGACACTCCTTGGGTAGCCGTTTAAGAACGTCTCCAACGACTACCCGGGGGAGTTGCCTTCCCTCGTGGCGGTCTTCTAGCAGAAAAACCAAGTGAGTAGGCTTTTTGCAGAAGGCCAAGCACGCCCTAAAACGCCACAGCTCTGACCTGCGGTTTCATCGATCATTTGTCGCAATGTGCTCGGCAGGTTCAAAAAAGTCTACTCACTTGTATCTGAGACGCACCAGATTGGCAAAAACCGCCGCGAAAGGGCCCCTGGTCCCTTCGCGGCGGTCATACGCCTCTAATTTTGCGACGGTTTTGCCCGCTTGTTACTCGCTGTAGCGGGTAGCGATGGCGGCTCGCACCATGCCGGTGCTCATGAGGTAGGTCACCAGGAAGTAGCCACCGTATGCTGCCAGGAAAATCGCACAGGTGAGGCCCACGGTGCCGCCGATGCTCATATTTCCGAAAATGCTCACCAGCTCGATGATCACCTTGAGTGCCACAAAGGAGTGCGCCAGGCCCACTGCCAGCGGGAACAGGAAGAATACCGCTTGCTGCGCCATCACCGAATGGCGAATCTGGCGGTCGTCACAGCCGATCTGTGCCAGCACACGATAGCTGCGGCTGCCGTCGGCCACGTTGGAGAGTTGCTGGATCGACAGAATCGCCGCGCATGCAACGACCAATACAAAGCCGATGTAGATGGCTAGGTAGCTAATAAGACCGTTCATTTGCGCTGCTTGCGCGTACATCTCGGAGCGTGTGATGAAGGTTCCCCACGACCCCGGCTCCTTGCCGTCAACGAGCAGATTGTCGAGCACAGTGTATTTAATACTCTCGTCTGCCTCGGTCGTATCCATCCCCTGTTTGTAGTTAACGAGCAGACTACTGGAATACGGCTGCAGATTAAGTTGGGACAACAGCTCGTCGGCAACGACGACGGTACCCCCATTACTGCCCATCGCCGAGTTGGCGATGGCCGCCGTATCTTCGTCCGACTTATCGGTTGCGGGCTTGAGCGTATGCCCGCCCAAGGTAAGGGTATGGCCGCCAGCCATATACTTGGTGTACAGGTCGACCAGCTCGCCGCCCATATCACACGTGAGCAGATACTGGTCGTGACCGATGTGCACCGGCTCCTTGCCCATCATCTGGCGCAGTTTGTTGTACTGACTTGCCGGCGTCACAGACAGGCCTGTCATGTCGGCACTGCTACCCCCGAACGCCTTGGGAAGCTTTTCGCCCATGGTCTTGCACATCTCACTTGGGGTCACCGAAGGATCCGAGCCGCCAAGCGGGTAACTCAGATACGAATCGATCTGCACATGCTCACCGGCAACATCGGCGATATTGACCTTCTTGCCGGTCTCGTCGTTGTTGTCCGCCGACTTGCCTTTAATACCGTCTGCAACGTTATCGGGGTCGACACGATCGCCGTGCCATGCGGAGTACAAATCGACCGTACTATCGGCCAGCACCATGCGATCGGCCTCAGACGGATTGACATACTCTTTGTAGAAGTCGAGCGTATCGGGCGTGTAATAGACATACGTCTGCGACATGTCGGCCGGATTATAGCGCTCCAGATTCTCGTTCATCACGTTGCCAATCGACATACCGCACGTCACCGAGGTGATGGCCAAAAACAGGAGCATCGCGATGACGCCCATCGAAAAGCACACCGTGTTGACCTTGGCCGCAAGCTGGCGCACGGTAAACATGTTGAGGCCGCGCCAATACACGCCGCGCAGGCTCTGCAGCAGCTTGATGAGCATGCCCGAGAGTCCCCAGAACAGGGCAAAGGTGCCCACGGTAACCATAGCGGTCGTAATGCCAAACTGGTTCATGGCCTCTTGCAGCTTGCTGTCCGTCGCGGTTAGCGGGAACCCATCACGTAGCAGACGGTAATAGGCCACGCCCACAAGCACCACGCCCACGGCAAAGATGGCAATCGCAATCCAGGGGTTGCGCGTCTTGATGCTCTCGTTGCGACGCTCGGCACCCATAAGCTCGATGAGTTTGGTACGACGCACGGCGCGAAGGTTCAGCAGTAGCGTGAGCACAAACATTACGAGCATGCAGGCAAGGGTCAGATTGAACGCATGCACCGAGAAAAAGAAGTGGAAATTGGCAATCTGTGTCTTAAAAAGCGAGGCCGTAAAGAACGTCATGAGCTGGGAGAGTCCCACACCCAGCACAATGCCGGCGACAAAGGCCACGACCGAGACAATCACCGTCTCGAGCGCCATGATCGTGGCGACGCGTCCGCGCCCCATGCCGAGCACCTGATACAGGCCAAACTCCTTCTTGCGGCGTTTCATGATGAAGTTATTGGCATACACCATCAAAAAGGCCATGACACCGGCCAAAAAGTACGTCAGGTCGCCGAGCATGCTGCCCATTACCTGCGCCAAGCCCTTTTCATCGATTCCGGCGATGTCGACCTGCATCGAGATGGTGTTAAAGGCATAGAAGACCGTGACGCCCAGGGTGAGCGTCAAAAGGTAGACGAGGTAGTCGCGGCCGGCGCGGCGGACGTTACCCCAAGCGAGTTTACAGAGCATCGGAGCCCTCACCGCCCATCATGGCAACGACCTCCATAATGCGGTCGAAGAACTCTCGGCGGTCGGTGTCGCCACGGCGCAGCTCGGTGAAGATCTTGCCGTCGCGGATAAACAATACGCGGCTCGTGTAGCTGGCAGCAAAGCTGTCATGCGTGACCATGAGCACGGTGGCGCGCAGGCGGCGATTGAGGGCCTCCAGGCTCTCGAGCAGCAGGCGAGCGCTCTTGGAATCGAGGGCGCCGGTGGGCTCGTCGGCCATGATCATGGTGGGATCGGTTACGAGCGCGCGAGCCGCGGCAACGCGCTGCTGCTGACCGCCGGACATCTGGTAGGGATACTTGTCGAGCACCTGACTGATGGAGAGGCGCGCTGCCACATCCTGCACGCGGGTCGAGATCTCTGCCGAGTTTGTGCGGGCGATGGTGAGCGGCAGGGCGATGTTCTCGCGTGCCGTGAGCGTATCGAGCAGGTTGGAGTCCTGGAAGATAAAGCCGAGCTCCTCGCGGCGGAACTGCGAAAGCTTAGCCTGCTTCATGCGTGTTACGTCCTGCCCGTTGATGCGGATCGTGCCACTTGTGGCGCTATCGATGGTCGACACGCAGTTGAGCAGGGTCGACTTGCCCGAGCCCGAAGCGCCCATGATGCCAACAAATTCGCCGCGGTTGACGGTAAAGCAGACGTCGTTGAGCGCGCGGGTCACGTTACCCAGCGCCCCATATACCTTTTCGAGATGCGCGACCTCCAGTACCGGGGTCGCCATGTGCGTGGTTTGCATACCGAGTCCTTTCTTGCAATTAGTCTACGGCATCTATAGTCGCAAGAAGACGAGTCGGCTACCATCGATATGGCTTACGCTTGCCTTACCGTTGTGTAAGGTACGAGTAGCTGCCCTGCCACGTGTTGATGTTGAGAGAGGACTCCTGTTGAAGACTGTTCATGTTGCCGCTGGGATCATTCGCAAGGAAGGATCTGACGAGCTGCTTGCCGTGCAGCGCGGCTATGGCGACATGCAGGGACTTTGGGAGTTCCCCGGTGGCAAGCTCATGCGCGGTGAGACGCCCGAGGACGCCGTACGCCGCGAGCTCATGGAAGAGCTGCAGGTAAAAGTCACCAACCTGCGCGATTTCTATACCGTTGAGTACGACTACCCCGATTTCCATCTCTCCATGGAGTGCTACTACTGCTCGTTGGCTGATGAATCCGATGAGCCCCAGAAGCGCGACCGCCAGCTCGATATCCGCTGGATTCCGCGCACCTCGCTTGCCACCGTTGAGTGGATGCCCGCCGACAAAGGGCTCATTGATGCCCTGATTGAGTTGAAGGAAGATCGGCTTGAGGCTAACGGCGCCAACGACACCGAGTCCACCACAGCCGACGAGCCCGTTACCAAGCCCAAGCGCAAAGCCAAGCGCCGCAGCAAGAAGCGTCCCAAGCCCGGCCTGCTCGACGGCATCGATACCTCGGACCTCTCCGCTGACGAGCGCGAACTGGTCCGCCGTCGCGCAGCCATCAAAAAGTCCATGAAGGGCAACAAGCGCGCCAACACCAAGCCCGAGCTGCTCGTACGACAGCACCTGCGGGCCGCGGGCCTTACGGGATACCGTTTGGAATGGAAGGTGCCCGGAAAACCCGACATCGCCTTCCCCGGCCGCAAGATCGCCATCTTCGTCAACGGCTGCTTTTGGCATCGCTGCCCTAAGTGCAATCCAAGCCAGCCCAAGCGCAACGTTGAGTTTTGGGAGGCAAAGTTTCGCCGCAACGTCGAGCGCGACCGAGCAGCCATCAACGCACTTACCCAAATGGGCTGGACGCCCATCACCGTCTGGGAATGTGAGCTCAAGAAAGACCGCATCGATGCCACCATGGAAAAGGTCATCGAGCGGGTGCAGGCCGCAGAGCCGCAGCGCTAAGAACGAGCCGTCCACACGCCCCACACAGGCGAGCCACATCCGCGCCACAAACCTTAGAAAGCCCTTAAGCTCAAAACCTTTCAAGAGTGTTACCCGACAGCTTTGACCTGCGGTTTCATTGTTACATCAAATCTGATTAAGCCTTTCTTTAGCGCTTCTTTGCAACAGCCGCGGCATAATACTGCCAACGCACGGGACCTAGCAGCACACCCCGTGCGCAACCTTTTGGTGGACATCGAGGAGGCCGCATAAGCATGCATTCTTCCAATGACGCAGCACAGCAGCCATCCCTAAATCATGCAAACCTTTTCTCCTTCCCCCCGACACAGAGAAACGGCCTCCTCGACTCCCCAACCCCAAAACCCAAACGCTCAACCGATCAGAATCTTAACTTGCGAGCATCGTTCGAAAAGCTCCAAGCATCCCTAGACAAAACCTTCCCCAACCAAGCCCGGGCATACTAACCCCTCATCAACAAAGTAGCCCTAACGCGCCATTATTTCCGCCCAACGCCACAAGGGCGATCGAGCAGGACGGCTTGGGCGGGTCCCCGTACTTAGTTTCCAAAATCATTCCGCAGCGCGAAGGCCCCCGTTGCCAACGCTTCGTAGAAGCGAGGCAACGGGGGCCTTCAT
>CAJMPF010000060.1 GCA_905215195.1 uncultured bacterium
AGGCGTTCAATTGTCTGCTGGCGCTCGGCGCGGCTCATGCGGTGCTGGCGCATCCGCTTGTTTTCCTCGCTCATGCTGATTTCCAGCCCGTCGCCGATGGCCTTGACGATAGCGTTGATGAGTGCCTTGTCCCACGGCTCGATGAGCAGCATGTGGGCCTCGGGGGTCTTGACGGCGGCAACCTGCGTGACCGGCGTGGGAACACCGTAATAATCGACGGTGATGTCGGACAGAATGTTGGCATTGGCGCGGCCGGTACGGACCTTGGAGAAGTTATGCTTGAGGGACTCGAGCGACTTGTCCATATGGGCGGTGATGTTCTCTGCCATGCTTAATCCTCCTGATAGACGAGCGTGCCGACGGGCTCACCCGAAAGCGCGCGCTTGACGGTGTCCTCGCCATCGATGTTGAGGACCAAAATCGGCATACGGTTATCCTGGCACAGTGCCGTAGCCGTGGAATCCATAACCTGCAGACCGCGGACGAGAACCTCGTGATAGGTAATCTTGTCAAAACGGACGGCATCGGCGCACTTGACGGGATCCTTGTCGTAGATGCCGTCAACCTTGGTGGCTTTAATCAGAATCTCGGCGCCGATCTCGCACGCACGAAGAGCCGCGGCGGTGTCGGTCGTAAAGTACGGATTGCCCGAACCGGCGGCAAAGATAACAACGTTGCCCTTGGAAAGGTGGTTGATGGCGCGACGGCGAATATAGGGCTCGCAGATCTCGTTCATCTGGATAGCGCTCATCACGCGGCAGGGAACATCGTTGTGCTCAAAGGCATCCTGCAGGGCGAGCGCGTTCATAACGGTTGCCAGCATGCCCATGTAGTCGGCCTGAGCACGCTCCATGCCACCGGCAGCGCCGGCCATGCCGCGGAAAATGTTCCCGCCGCCGACAACGACGCCGACCTCATGACCAACGGCGAGCAGCTCCTTGACCTGCTTGGCAAGATGGTCGGTAACCTTGGGGTCGATGCCATATTGGCCGTCGCCCATCAGTGCTTCGCCGGAAAGCTTAAGAAGCACGCGTTTATATCGGATGTCGGACAAAGCGATCCTCCTTTAATTAGACTCTCAATATGATATCAAAGGCTCTGATAAGAGCCATGAAAAAGCAGGCTGTGAGTAAAACCCACAGCCTGCTCATTACCAGCTACAAGAGCTTATTTACTCGCCACGGACCAGACGGTCAAAGGCAACGACGGTAATGGTGTCGCCGAGCTCCTTGGAGACCTGCTCAGCGTACTTCTTGATGGTGAGGGAGCTGTCCTTGATGAACTCCTGCTCGGTGAGCACGGACTGCTTGTAGAACTTCTCCAGACGGCCGACAGCCATCTTCTCCTGGATAGCCTCGGGCTTGCCGGACTCGGCAGCCTGGGCCATGTAGATCTGCTTCTCGTGCTCGACGGTCTCGGCCGGAACCTGATCGCGGGTAGCGCAGATCGGGGCGACGGCGGCAACCTGAAGGGCAACGTCGTGAGCGAAGGTCTTGAAGGACTCAGCCTGAGCGGTCTCGGCCTTCTCGAAGGCAAACTCGACGAGGACGCCGATCTTACCACCCATGTGGATGTAAGAAGCGAGCGCGCCGTTCTCGGCCTTGCGGGCAGCGAAGCGGGAGATCTTCATGTTCTCGCCCATGATGTGAATCATCTCGGTGAGCTCAGAGGAAACGGTCTCCTCGCCCATCGGCTTCTCGAGCAGAGCGTCGACGTCAGCAGGCTCGGTTGTAGCGACAACCTCAGCGACCTTGGAAGCAAAGCCGGTGAACTTGGCGTTGGAGCCAACGAAGTCGGTCTCACAGGAGAGCTCGAGCAGAGCGCCGGTCTTGCCATCCTCGGAGACGAACGCGGCGACAGCGCCCTCGTTGGTCTCACGGCCAGCCTTCTTGGCAGCCTTGGCAAGGCCGTTCTTACGCAGAACGTCGACAGCGGCGTCCATGTCGCCGTCAGCCTCGACGAGAGCCTTCTTGCACTCCATCATCGGGGAGTCGGTCATCTCGCGGAGCTGCTTGACCATAGCGGCGGTAATCTGGGCCATTGTGGTTCCTTTCAAAGAGATGAAAAAGAATTAACTAAGACTGATTTACTCGGCCTTGGGCTCAGCGACCATCTCGGCCTCGGAGACCTGCTCCTTGCCGGAGCCAGCGAGGCAGGCGTCAGCCATGAGCTCGCACATAAGGGTGACAGCGGAGATAGCGTCATCGTTGCAGGGGATGCCGTACTCGACCTCGTCGGGATCGGAGTTGGTGTCGATCAGAGCGACGACGGGGATGTTCAGGCGCTGAGCCTCCTTGATGGCGTTCTCCTCGCGCTTGGTGTCGATGACGAAGAGAGCCTGGGGCAGACCCTTCATGTCGCGGGCGCCACCGAGGTTGGTCTGGAGCTTGGTGAGCTCCTTGCCGAGAACAGCCTGCTCCTTCTTGGGCAGAACAGCCATGCGGCCGTCCTCGACCATGGCCTCGAGCTCCTCCATGCGGTTGATGCGGGAGCGGATGGTGACGAAGTTGGTCAGCATACCGCCGAGCCAACGCTGGTTGATGTAAGGCATGTTGGCGCGCTCAGCAGCGTTCTTGACGGCCTCCTGAGCCTGCTTCTTGGTGCCGACGAACAGCACGTTGCCACCCTTGGCGACGTTCTTGACGAAGGTGTAGGCCTGGTCGGCGTCGAGGATGGTCTGCTTGAGGTCGAGGATGTAGATGCCGTTGCGCTCACCAAAGATGAACGGCTTCATCTTGGGGTTCCAGCGACGGGTCTGGTGACCGAAGTGGCAGCCGGCCTCGAGCAGGGTGCGGATATTAATCTTGGTAGCCATGTTAAACCTCCTGTGGTTTGCCTCCGCGCGGGGTCATCCTCCAAAACCAACCCGGACATGTGCTACCAAAGCCCGGGCACCACGGTATGAAGTAGCCGCGCGTGCGTGATAAAAACATGTTGCCGTGAAGCAACCCGATGAATGATAGCAGGAATGCATCTTCCTGCCAACCCGCAATCAAAACCACACACCTGAGTGCGGCGCGGGACGTCCCAGCCACTATTCGCCGCGGGGATGGGCTTGATCCACGGCACGTTTGAGCCGATCGGGCGTGAGATGTGTGTAGATTTGCGTCGTGGACAGGCTCGCATGACCCAGCAGCTCTTGAACCGAGCGCAGGTCCGCACCGCCCTCGAGCAAGTCGGTCGCAAAGGTATGGCGCATCGCATGCGGGGCGATGTCGGCCGGAATGCCGGCGAGCGTCGCCAGCGTATGGAACCGCCGCCGGAGCATGGCGGCGCTCATGCGATTGCCACGCGCCGATATAAGCAGCGGATGCGGCCCAGTAGCGAGGTCGCGGCGCTTTGCCTGAGCGAGCAACTCCGGCCTCCCCTCCTCAATATAGAGATGCGTCACCTCGAGCGCACGACGATACAGAGGGACGATACGCTCCTTGCTCCCCTTGCCCCAAAGTCGCAGCGTTCGCTCGGACCAACCAATAGACTCCACGTTGAGCGCCGCGAGCTCCGAGATTCGCGCGCCGGAGGCATAGAGCAACTCAAGCATCGCCGCATCGCGCAGTCCCGCGGGCGTCGAGGTATCAGGCGTCTTGAGCAGCGCCTCAACCTGCTGGGTCGTAAGGA
The DNA here is from genome assembly GCA_905215195.1 of uncultured bacterium. Classification (GTDB taxonomy): domain Bacteria; phylum Actinomycetota; class Coriobacteriia; order Coriobacteriales; family Coriobacteriaceae; genus Collinsella. Next base: position 3,619 of record CAJMPF010000060.1, read on the forward strand.
CGCCCGGCAGGTCACGCGGCAGCTTGGGCGATGCGATCGCCGAGACCGCATCGCCCTCGACAATCCCCTCGGCAGCCATCCAGCGATAGAGAGATCGGATAGCCGACAGGTGCGCCGCAAGCGTTCGGGGAGCCACCTGCTCACGCGAAAGCTCAGCAAGATAGCGACGAATGGTGCGCACGTCGGCAGCGAAAGCATCAATATCCTCGCGCTCGCACCAAGCAGCAAAGCGCTCCAGCCTCGAGCCATAGGCCGTCACCGTGTTGGGAGAAAGCCCCTCGACGCGTGCGATATAGGCGATAAAAGAGTCGACGGTGTCGTACAGGTCAAAGGCTATGACCGGTCGCCTCCAAACAAGTCGGAACGCGTGGCCAAGTAGGCATCGAGGGCCTCGAGCGCACGGTCCGCATAGGCCTGGTAGCGGTCGCGCTTGCTGCGGCGCTTACCATCCTCGAGTGGCGGCACCAGGCCAAAGTTGACATGCATGGGCTGATAGCCCACGGTGGCAGGATCGGTCGCATAGCCCACGAGCGCACCCAGGGCGCCCACACGCGGCAACTCGACGCCCGCGGCACCGATAGCCTCGGCATAGGTGTTGAGCGCCGCGAGCAGACCTGTCGCCACGGCTTCCATGTACCCCTCGGTGCCGGTGATCTGACCGGCCAGGCGCACACCGGTACCGGGCACGGCAAAGGTGCCATCGAGCACATGCGGGGCGTCGACAAAGGTATTGCGGTGCATGACACCGTAGCGGAAGAACTCAGCGTTCTCCAGGCCCGGCACCATATGGAAGACGCGCTTCTGCTCGCCAAAGGTCAAGTTGGTCTGGAAGCCCACCAGGTTATAGGCGGTCTTCTCCTTGTTCTCGGCACGCAGCTGAATCGCCGCCCAGGGGCGACGTCCGGTACGCGGGTCGGTGAGGCCGACGGGCTTCATGGCGCCAAATCGAATGGCGTCCTTGCCGGTGCGCGCAACTTCCTCGGCAGGCTGGCAAGCCTGGAACAGATCGCCGCCCTCAAAGTCTTTGAGTACCACGCGGTCGGCCGTGGTAAGCGCCTCGATAAAGGCCTCGTACTCCTCCTTATTGAGCGGAGCGTTGAGATAGTCGCCGCCCCCCTGCTCCTCGTAGCGCGACTGCGAGAACAGCACGTCCATATCGAGCGTGGAGGCATCGACGATCGGCGCCGCCGCATCAAAGAATGCCAGGGCATCGCCACCGACGAGCTTCATAACCTCTTCGCTCAGCGCCGGTGAACACAGCGGGCCCGCGGCAATGACCACGTGACCCTCGGGAATCTGCGTGACCTCGCCGTGCACGACCTCGATATTGGGACGAGCGGCAACCTCGGCCTCGACAAGCTCGGAAAACTTGACGCGGTCGACCGCCAGGGCGCCACCAGCGGGAACGGCGGCGCGATGAGCGCAGTCGAGCAGCACCGAACCCATGCGCTCGAGCTCGGCCTTCAGCAGACCGGCGGCGGAATCGGGACGGGTCGATTTAAACGAATTGGAACAGACGAGCTCCGCCAAGTGATCGGTATGGTGGGCAGGAGAGCTTACCTGCGGGCGCATCTCGCACAGCTTTACGGCAAAACCGCGATCTGCCAGCTGGATCGCGCACTCCGAACCCGCCAGACCGCCACCGATAACTGTCACCTGATCGAACTGCATCTGTAAACACCTTTCTAATTGACACGTTTTCCATTGTGACCGAAGGGTGTCTGGGCGTGAAGGGCAAACTTGGAGGGCGCATACCTTCCATCCATCATGCGCTCGATAAGACACTCGAGTTCAAGCGAACCCAAGAGTCTGAGAACGCCGACAGCATCGAGCGAGACGAGCGCCGCGATGTCGTCGACCTTGAGCGGAGAGGCGATGAGCGCATGCATCACGGTCTGCTGCGTTGGATCCAGGTCGGCAATGCCGGGAGCATCGGGGCGCGAGTAGCGCAGGGTTCCGTAGATGCGTGAGATAGCCATCTCGATAGATTCCTCGTCGACGATGCAGCAGGCACCGTTCGCAATGAGGTAATTCGTGCCACGCGACTCGGGCGATAGAATCGACCCCGGCACGGCAAGAAGTTCGCGCCCCAAATCCATAGCAGCCTCGGCTGTGGAAAACGTCCCAGAAGGCATACCCGCCTCGGATACAAAGAGGGCTTGCGACAGGGCCGCGATCACGCGATTGCGGCGCGGAAAGGCGAACTTGCGCGGACCCATGCCCCACGGAGAGATCGACACGACCGCGCCACCCGTATCAAGCGTGCGCGTAATCAGCCCCGCGCTCGAACGCGGGTAGACCACGTCGGCGCCCGTCCCCAGCACCACAACGTGTTTGCCGCCGGCGTTGACCGCAGCCCAACCCGAGGCCTGGTCACAACCGACCGCACCGCCCGAAACTACCGTCACTCCCGCCTCAACCGCCACCTTCGCCGCAAGCTCTGCCACGGCAAGACCATACGGCGAGGCCTTTCGCGCACCGATGATGGAGAGCGCGGGCGTCGAAAGCGCCTCGGGGTTGCCGCGCACATAGAGCGTCTGAGGTACATCAGAAAGCTCCAAAACGGTCTCGGGATACAACGCGTCACCTGGATGCAGCTCGAAGGTCCCCTCAGCCATCATTGGTCCCTCCTTCCCTGGTACATCGCCGCCTCGAGCACGTGGTCCTGCGTCACCTGCTCGCTCTCGGCGACATCTGCGATCGTGCGCGCAATGCGAACAAGGCGCACGATGCCACGCCCTGTGAGATGCGTGCGCTTCGACAGGCCGAGCATACACTTCTCCGCCGCATCATCGAGCTCAAAGGTCGAAACGACGCCGTCAATGGACCGTGTCTCGTCATCCTCGGCCTCGGCATCCGCATCGTCCATGCGGGATTCGCGCCAAGCGCGAAAGGCGCGACCGCGCACAACGTAGTCACGTAACTCGGCCGACGACATGCCCTCCGCACCCTCGATAATCACTTGAGGGTCGGGACGGGTCACATCGATCATCATGTCGATACGGTCGGCCAAAGGACCACGCAGTTTAGACCGATAGCGCTCGACCATCGCCGCCGAGCAGCGACACGGCACCTCGCGATCGCCCAAAAAGCCGCAGGGGCAGGGATTGCTCGCAGCCAGCAGCTGAAAGCGCGACGGGAAGGTAAAAGCCCCGTCGACGCGTACGATCCTCACGTAGCCGCGCTCGATGGGCTGACGCAGCGTCTGCAGCACGCCAGTGGGAAACTCGGCAAGCTCGTCCAAAAAGAGCACGCCGCCATGAGCAAGGCTGATCTCACCCGGGTGCACCGGGCGCCCGCCGCCGATAAGGCCTGCGGTCGAAATACTGTGGTGGGGACTGCGGAAGGGGCGGTGCCCCGCCAACAAGCCATCAATGTTCTCACCCAAAACCGAATGGATGCACAGTGCCTCCTGCTGATCCTCAACGGAAAGCTCGGGCAGGATGCCGGTCATACGGCGAGCGAGCATCGTCTTGCCCGATCCCGGAGACCCGATCATGAGCAAGCCGAGTTCTCCTGCCGCCGCAAGCGCCATGCCGCGTTTAGCGACTTCCTGCCCCAGCACGTCGGCATAGTCGAGCTCAGGCTCAAAGGTCGCCTCGACGCTCTCGGAATCCAGATAGTGCCGAGCCGCCTCGCCCATGCCATGGGCAAGCTGAGACAGATGATCGATAAAGCCGCAATCCACGCCCGCGAGTGGCACATGCTGGTCGGACCTGCCGGCGATAAAAGACAGCCCCATGTCGCGAGCCAGCAGCTGAAACGCCACCTCGCCCTTGACAGGAAGCACCGTACCGTCCAAGCCGAGCTCGCCGGCGATAAGGCAGCAATCGAGGTTGTCACGGGGAATCTGTCCATCGGCCGCCAGAACCGCGATGGCGATGGGCAGATCAAAGCCGCTACCGGTCTTGCGAATATCGCCGGGCGCCAGGTTGACCGTAATGCCCGAGCGTGGGATCTCGAACCCGGCGGAGCGCATCGCGCAGCGAATACGACCGCGTGACTCCATCACCTCCATACTCGGAATACCGAGCATCTGAATGCCCGGAACGCCACCGGCAAGCGAGACCTCGACCGTGACGGGAATCGCCTCGACGCCGCGGATGCAGGCCGCGTGAACGGCAAACGTCTCGAACGCCATCACGACACCTGCCAATCGAACGCGTTGTACTGATGCTCGATCTCGGCGATATGCCCGCCGCGGATGGTGACACCCACGGCATCGAAGCGAATCGCCTTGAGCGGATAATGCTCCATGAGATAGCAACTTGCGATGCGGCGGTAGCGGCGTTGCTTTTGGGCGTCCACGGCCTCCTCCGGAAAGACCCTCGTGCTGCAATCCAGTGCAACGCGTCTGGTCTTGACCTCGGCCATTACCACGACATCGTCGAGCTCATCGAGCAGCACCAGGTCGGCCTCGCCCTCGGTGCAACGATAGCCCTGCTCCAGCAAGGTGTAGCCGCGCTCGTTAAAGTAGTCGATGGTGATCAGCTCGCCAAGCATGCCCAGCTCGCGGGGACTGAGTCCCTTGATAAACTCGGGCGTCATCGCCCCGCAGTCGAGCTCGCCGTTTTCCCAACGCTCCTTGAGCTGCTGCGTCTTACTCTTTTTGCTTGCGGCACTCATGGGGTCTCCTTTCCCGCACGCTGCATTGCCCCGATGATGAGGGCACCTTTCATGCGGGTAAGTACAGGAAGCAAACCAAAAGCTGACCAAATGCCGTCAAAAAAAGGACCGTACGCAGCAATGGTGCTGTATACGGCCCGCTACCAGCAGGTTTATAAAACGTCAGAGGTCCCTGTCTCCACAATTAGCCTAGAAAAGGCGCTCAGTCTGCAGAAAGTTTCCGCAAAAGCTCACGCGGTGCAGTGGACAAAGTCCATGTTTGCGAATGGCCTCGATATGCTCGGGGCTTGCATAGCCCTTCGACTCGGCCAGATGGTACTCGGGATACTCGGCGTCGTACTCGACCATCATCTCGTCACGCGTGACCTTAGCCATGATGGACGCCGCGGCGATGCAGGCGATCTTGGCATCGCCCTTGACCACGTCGCGCTCATGGGGCACGGCGCCCAGAGGGTTACCGTCCATAAGCACGCAATCGGGCTCGAGCCCCGTATCGGCCACGGCGCCCGCAACGGCGGTACGGATAGCACGGGCCATGCCCATCTCATCGATATCCTTAGGCGCGATATGGCAAAAACCGATCGCCGTCGCCACCTCGGCAATCTTCACTGAGAGCAACTCGCG
>CAJMPF010000061.1 GCA_905215195.1 uncultured bacterium
TGGGCAAACCCCTCGGCATTATCGGCGGCACGGGCAGCGGCAAGTCCACACTCGTCTCGCTTATCCCGCGCCTGTACGATGCGAGCACCGGCAGCGTGAGCGTGATGGGTGCCGACGTGCGCACCTGGCCGCTCGACCAGCTGCGCCGTGTGGTCGCGACCGTTCCGCAGCGCGCGTCGCTGGTGAGCGGCACCATCCGCAGCAACTTGACCTGGCGCGATGAGGCGGCAACCGACGAGGAACTCTGGGCGGCGCTCGACATGGCGCAGGCGAGCGAGTTCGTGCGCAACAAGCCGCAGGGGCTCGAAGCCCCGGTCGAGGCGGGCGGTAAGAACTTCAGCGGTGGCCAACGCCAGCGCCTGACCATCGCGCGCGCCCTGGTGGGCTCGCCTCAGATATTGATCATGGACGATTCCGCCTCGGCGCTCGACTTTAAGACCGACGCGGCGCTTCGCCATGCCATCCGCGAGCGCAGTGTGCGCGGTGCCGCCGAGGGCGGGCTGCCGCTCACGACCGTCATCGTGAGCCAACGTGTCTCGACCGTTCGCGATGCCGACATGATCTGCGTACTCGACCACGGCTCGGTTGCGGGCCTGGGCACGCATGACGAGCTGTACGCGACCTGCCAGCTCTATCGCGAGATTTGTCAGTCGCAGCTGCGCCGCGAGGAGCTTGAGGGCCAGCAGGGGAGTTCGGCGCCCGCGTCCGCTCCAAGTCCCGCGTCCGCCCCGGCTGCCCCGGCATCCACTTGCGCAAAGGAGGGCTGCTAAATGAATCCGTATACTTCTTCCGGTTCGGTCGCCACGATGACGGCCAACGTGTCCGGTAACGATAACCTCAACGACCTGGGCGACGGCCCACGCCAGCCCGGCGACCCTGAGCGCTATCCCGTGGGCGCGGGGACCCGCCGCCTGCTGGGCTATGTTCGCCCGCACCGCGTCTCGTTTGCGGCGTCGTTTGTGAGCGCCGCCATCTCCGTGATTCTGCAGCTCTACACGCCCATCCTCATCGGCGAGGGCATCGACCTGATCGTTGCCGCCGGGCAGGTGGACTTTGACGCACTGCTGCCGCTCGTTACCAAGCTCGCGATTGTCGTCGTAGGTGCCGCGGCTTTCCAGTGGCTGCAGGGCTACTGCGTCAACCGCCTGTCCTACGAGACGGTGCGCGACATGCGCGTGGAGGCGAGCGATAAGCTCAGCCGCATGCCGCTCAGCTTTATCGACAGCCATGCCCACGGCGACCTCATGAGCCGCGTGGTCAACGACGTCGACCAGGTGGGCGACGGTCTGCTGCAGGGCTTCACGCAGCTCTTCACCGGTGTTATTACCATCGTTGGCACGCTCGCGTTTATGCTTTCCATCAACCTGACCATGACGCTCGTGGTGGTACTCGTCACGCCGCTTTCCATTTTTGCAGCCGGTGCTATTGCCAAGCTTTCCAACAAAAGCTTTACGGCACAGCAGCGTATTCAAGGGCAGCTCGGTGGCCATATCGAGGAGTATGTGGGCGAGCAAAAGCTGGTTGATGCGTTTGCCTACGGTCCGAACGCCCAAGCGCGCTTCGACGCGCTCAACGCCGAACTCTATACGGCAGGTGAGCGCGCGCAGTTTATGGGTTCGCTCTCCAACCCCGGTACGCGTTTTATCAATAACATCATCTATGCCGTTGTCGCTGTGATCGGCTGCGTGGGCGTGATCACGGGCGTGCCCGCGGCGCTTACGGTGGGCGGCGTGCAGATCTTCCTGTCCTATGCCAACCAGTACACCAAGCCGTTCAACGAGGTCACCAACGTCATTACGCAGATCCAGACCGCGTACGTCTCGGCGCGCCGCATGTTTGCGCTGCTCGATGCGCGCGAGCAGGAGCCCGACGCGCCAGATGCCGTGGAACTTGCCGCACCGCAGGGCGAGGTCGCCCTTGAGCATGTGGACTTTAGCTACGTGCCCGACCGCAAGCTGCTTCAGGACATCTGCATCGAGGCTAAGCCCGGCATGCGCTTTGCCCTGGTCGGTCCTACGGGCTGTGGCAAGACAACGCTCATCAATTTGCTGCTGCGTTTTTACGATATCGATGCCGGTCGCATTGCGGTCGATGGCCGTTCCTCGCGTGATTACACGCGCGCAAGCCTGCGCCGCGCCTTTGGCATGGTGCTGCAGGATACGTGGCTGTTCGAGGGCACGGTGGCGGAAAACATCGCCTACGGCTGTCCCGACGCCACGCGCGAGCAGGTTATCGAAGCTGCCAAGCGCGCGCATGCGCACAAGTTTATCGTGCAGCTGCCAGGCGGCTACGATACGGTCATCGGCGAGGACGGCGGCACGTTTAGCCAGGGTCAAAAACAGCTGCTGTGCATCGCGCGCGTCATGCTCACTGACCCGGCGATTTTGCTGCTGGACGAGGCAACGTCGAGCATCGATACACGTACCGAGCTGCAGGTGCAGGCGGCATTCGATGAGCTCATGGCCGGTCGCACAAGCTTTGTCGTGGCGCACCGCCTGAGCACCATCCGCAACGCCGATTGCATTCTGGTGATGCGCGACGGCCAGATTATCGAGCGCGGCACGCACGACGAGCTGCTAGTGGCAGACGGCTTCTACGCCGAGCTCTACCGCAGTCAGTTTGCCCAGTGAGCAAGCCCGTGGGGCAAATTAATCAATCGACAGACGGTGGTTTACATCTGTCACGTTAGTACTAAGATATTCATCTAATAAATTGCATTAGTGGCTTTAGTTTTGGGGGATACGAGGCAACGTGACTATGACGTGCTCTTTGGTGGTTAACAGCAAGAGCGGTAATACCAGGATGGTTTCGGGCGCGATCAAGCGCGCTCTGCAGGCTGCGGGCGTTGAGTTTGTCCATGCCGCGGCGTTGAGCGACGATGCGGATGCAGATCAGGTTGCGCTCGAGGCGCAGGGTGCCTGTGCTGCCGATACGGTGCTCGTCGGTTTTTGGTGCGACAAAGGCGCGTGCACGCCTTCGGTCGCGGCGTTGCTCTCCGCCTTGCACGGTAAGCGCGTGTTCCTGTTTGGCACCTGCGGCTTTGGGGCCGATCAGAGCTATTATCAGCAGATTATCGATCGCGTGACCTCCAATTTGGCCAATGATGCCGAGCTTGTAGGCTGGGCGATGTGCCAGGGCAAGATGGGTCCTGCGGTCAAGCAGCGCTACGAGGCCATGCTCGAGCAAGATCCCGACAATGTCCGCTTTAAGATGCTGCTCGATAACTGGGTCGCCGCAAAGGATCACCCCACCAAGGATGATCTGGACAACATGGCTGCAGCCGCCAAAAAGGCCGTGCTGGGGGAGTAGCTCCCATCGCTGACGGCGGTCGGTCCATCTTTCTAAATGAAACGTCCTCCCGGGCGTCGGGGCACGAAGTTCCCTGCTCTACAGTCCTGCGCAAGACGAAGGCCACATTAAGTGGCCTTCTTTGCGTGCGGAACTCGCGATGAACTTCGTGCCCCGCCGTCCGGGAGGACGCCTCTTTATTGATGGGAGGCCTGATAGGTCGATGGTTCCGTGCCCGGATGCGTCCAAAGTGGGACGGGCTTTCCGGATGGGCAGGCTTTCGAAAAATGCGTCCCGGAATTTGCCTTTGGAATGGGACGTAGTTTCCCGTTGAGGTGCTTTGCGGAAAGTGCATCCCACTCTGGGCGGTCGAAGTGGGACACACTTTCCCAAAGGCGCTCCAACGGGAAATTGCGTCCCATTATTCGGTCAAGAAACGGGATGCATTTTCCCAATGAGAGCAAAACCGGAAAATGCATCCCACAATCAGCCCTCAAAGTGGGACGCCGTTTCCCAATGAGGCTCAAGCGGAAAATGCATCCCGGAATTTGCGCTCAAAGTGGGATGCGGTTTCCGGTTGAGGGTCTAAGGGGAAAATGCGTCCCAGAATCGACGCTTGAAATGGGATGCAGTTTCCCGATGAGGCACTCGACGGAAAATACATCCCAGAAATGGCCTTTGAGCTGGGATAAGATTTCCGCGGCATCTCGGATTCTCAAAAATGAGACACGCCGTTGGCGAAAATGAGACACGTGATATCGGGCATCGGATGTATCATTTGCAAAAATGAGTCCACTCCACTCGAATAAAGCGAGGTCCCTCATGTACGTTCCACACCCCCGTATCCGTAGGCTGTCGAAAATCCCGCTTGTTGGGACGGCGGCGCTTGCTGCGTTGATCGCCACGAGCGTCGCCTGCTTCACGGCCACGCCCCAGGTTGCCCAGGCGGCAGACGCGCCCGCAATCACCGATATGACCGAGCAGGATTATCAAGCCCTGGGTCTGGGCACGAGCGAGGACATTCCGGCCGATACCGTTGGCCCCTATTCCACTGATACCCCCACGACGTTTGCCACGCGCAGCGAGGTCTATATGGCAGCTAACGGTAGCCATGGCAATCGCTACACTCTGCGCGACAAGCTCGAGAACGTCGAGCGCGGTGACATTGGCGGCAGCAGCAAACTCACCGATGGCTATGGAAGTGTGTGGGGCGCCGCAAAGTTCTGGCAAAACGTCAACAACTTCGATACGAACAGCGATCTCTACAAGCATAGCGACTACGGTGGCGGCACTTGGTCGTACCTAAGCAACAATGAGTCCTCAACAGTACTCGCCAACGACAACAACGGTTTCTCGGGCATTCACGCCACGAGTGTTGAGTTCTGCAGCGACGCCAGCACGGGCAAAAAGAGCCGCGTTGCCGAGCTCCGTGCCTACGGCGACAGTTCCTCCACGACGATTGACGGCAAGTCATACGCCGGAAAGGTTGAGCTGGTCCTCTACTCGTTTAGCAACGGGCGTACGCGCACTCTCGACACACACCTGCCGGTGACGGTCAACACTAATATGATGTACGAAGGCCGTTTTAAGTACCTGGATGCCGGTTACCTGCAAGAGCACGACGCCGTCTTTGATGTCGAGGCGGGCGATGTCGATGGCGACGGCGTCGACGAGCTTTTTGTCTACGCGGGCTGCTATGTCGACGAGAACGGCGTGCGCAAGGCTGTAGTCGACATGTATGACTTGGAGGGCGGCAACTGGAAGCAAAGCGTCGTCAAGATCGATGCCGGTAACGCCGCGGACTACACCACGCACAACAAGGGCGGGAACGACTCCTGGACGCAGCTTCAGTCAGCTCCTGTCGTTTCGCTAGCGGCCGGCGACCTCGATCGCGATTTTTGCGATGACCTCGCCATCGTGGTCTCGGCACCCTACGGCAAGAAGAATATTGATAAGTCGACGCATTGCGAGCTGTTTTCGTGGGATGCATCCAAGGGTGCGCTCGTCCATGTCGATGCTCTGGGCGACGCGGGCGCAATCTCCCTCTCCGCGAACGGCAAGACCATGGTCGCTGCGAATGCGACGTTCGGCACGTTTGCCGCCTACGATGAAGAAGGAAAGAAGACGGGTGAAACCGTCACGGGCCTTATTCTTGCGGGCTATGACTGGCAACGCAGCGCTTTTGATTACGGCGCTTCTGACGGCAGCAAGGGGCTGTACGGCGCGCTGTACCGCTACGCGTATTTTGACTCGGAGTCTGGCGAGTTCAAGCTTTCCGATTGCAAGGAATACAGAGACGGGCTCCTCGCCTCCTATGGGCTGATGCATGTGCCCAACAGCGCATGGAAGGATAGCGCTCAGGATAAGCGCTATCCGTGCACCTTGGCGCCTATTGCCCTTGCCACTGCCAACCTTGACGGCCTGTCCGAGCAGCTGGCGGTCGACGAGGTGCTCGTGGGCGGCGATGTGTTCCGCGACTTTGCCTGCAACACGGCACAGAGCGGGGCTCAGGGCTTGGGGTCCATGGTCGGAACCATGAGCATGAGCGGTCAGCAATACAACAGCAGCAACAAGCATGACCACAAGGGTATAGAGCAGGTGTGGATCAGCGACGTCAAGGCGGGCAGCGTCTCGGGTTCGGACCGCTATAACGAGAGCTTTATCGCCGTGGTGGGCAAGCACCGCGACGAGGACCTGCGCAAGAACGATGACTACTATTGGATGACCGCCTCGCATTTTTCGCTCGACGAGAACGGAAAGGTGCGCCGCGGCGAGGAGCAGGTGATTAGCGAGAGCAACCGTCGCGGCACTACCTACGGCACATTTATCTCGCTCGCGCTGCCCGATGTCGACAACGACAGCGTCAAGATCACGTACAAGGACCGCTACAAGGTCTATACCAACCCGTGCGTGCTTGCCGTGCTGCAGGATGCGCCCTATGTTGAGGATCTGGAGCAGGCATACGGCTATCTGGTGTTGGGCGGCACGTCATACGGAGAGGAAAAGGGCACGGGGACATCCCAGGGCTATACCATTGGCGCCGAGTTGGGCGTTGCCGTCGAGGTGCAGACCGGTCCGCCCCTGGTCGCGATGAATGCTTCAGTCGATTTTGCCGCCGAGGGATGCTATGACTACCGGAGCGAGCGCACGGTCAGCGCAAGCGTAAGCTATGAGTCGCATGCCGGCGAGGGTGACAAGGCCGTGCTCTACACGATTCCGATGGTCTATTACGAGTATGAGATCGAAAATGAGGAAACTGGTGGCAAGGGCGTGATGGCGGCGCCCGTGTCGCTCGGCGCGCAGACCTCGGTCGTTAATGTCGAGGCCTATGACCGCATTGCCAAACAGCACAATATGACGCCGCTCAGCTACTTTTTGACCAACCGGTCGGGAGAACCCGGAACCTATCAAACGACGCTCAACGGCGAGACTCCCGTTGGGGATTCCTTTGGTCTGGGCAAGCCTGGCGTAACGCGCGCCTACACGCACGATGGGTTTAACGGCGCCGCCGCGCAGTCGGGGGCGAGCATTGAGCAGACCATCGAAGTCGAGGAGGGCAAGGAGCAGGAGCTCGAGCTCGGCTTGACGCTGAACGGCAGCGTTGTCATGGGCGCGAAGCTCGCAAAGCACGAGTTGTTTGGCGGCCTGTGCTTTGGTGCCAACGCCGGCTTTACTACGGGTAACTCCTCGAGTGAATCGACCGAATACGGCGGCACCGTCGACAACCTGCCCGAGGCCGCGCAGGGCAAGTACGGTTTTGTGTGGCGTCTGGGCGTCAACGCGGTGGATGTCGACAAGTTCGAGGCAGACTCGGGCGACAAGCTCGGCACCAAGGACACCGACCAGTTCTGGATCGTGGGCTATGACGTTAAGGACGTCGAGATGCCCGACGCGCCGGCTGTGACGGGCTTTACGGCAAACGCCGTCGATTCGACCAGCGTTACGTTTAGCTGGGACGATGTACTCGCAAACAAGAGTGGCTTTAGCTACGGCGTGGGCATGCTGCAGAGCAATGCGGCGGATGCGGTCGTCAATAGCTGGAAGATTGCCGACAACACGCAGACCTCGCTTAAGTGGGATGGGCTGTTGCCGAATACGGAGTATCGATTCGCCATCGCCGCCGTTAAGAATGATTCAACGGCCGAAACGGGTATTCGCTCGGCGATCATCACGGTCAAGACCATGCCCGATGGCATGACGATGACCGTGAGCGGACCTGCGGCGGATACAGCGGAGAGGTCGGCCCTCGAGTATGACTCTTCGGTCGAGTGCTCGGCGGGAGACAAGCTGACACTCTCGGCGATCGGCCATGTGACGCAGCGCAATGCCGACGGCAGTGAAACGGAGCTGGCGCCGTCATATATCTGGTACCGCAAGGGCCGTGGCGAGACCGCGTTCCAGCGCGTGGGTGCCGATGGCAACCTCCCAGCCGGAACGGCCTCAACGCTTGAGCTTGACCTGACTACAAACGATGACGGCGCGCAGTACTACTGCCACGTGGGATACAACAACGTCGGCCTCGATACCGGTGTGACACTGGTGAACATCGCGGCCGAGGAGAAGGCTCCTGAGACGGTGAACGCCGCTCCGATCCGCACACGCCGCCTGTTCTCGCAGGCAAGCGCGGGCGCCAAGAAGTTCCTGGACCATACCCTGGTGAACACCGCCGGCCCAACCGATTCCGAAGGCTCAAAGGACCCCGAGACTCCTGAGACCCCGACGAACCCGGACAAGCCCAAGTCCGACAACGGAGCTAAGACCGACACCAAGGTCAAGACTACGACCACAGCGAAGAACCTCGCAAACACCGGCGACCAAACATTCGCCCTAGTCGCCACCGCAGCAGCAGCGGGAGCAACGCTCGTAGTGATAGCCCTCATCATGCTGATCAAGCGCCGCAAGACCCACTAGTAGCCAGTCGAACATATCGACAACCCAAAAACCCGGGTAGCCAAAAAACAGGCCACCCGGGTTTTCTGTTGAGTGGAGACTCCGCAAGCGGAAACTGCATCCCACAATTAGCGCCCGGAACGGGACACATTTTCCGTCAAGCCCTCATCCGGAAAATCCATCCCAGTTTGAGCGCCCAGACCGGGACGCACTTTCCCAAAGGGTCCTCAACGGGAAACTGCGTCCCATAATTAGGCCGAGAAATGGGATGAACTTTCCCAATGAGAGCCAACCGGAAACCACGTCCCAGAATCAGCCCCCAAAGTGGGACGCACTTTCCCAACGAGCCTCAACCGGAAAATACATCCCGGAATCCAGCTGAATAGTGGGACACACTTTCCCAATCGGGTCCCAAGCGGAAACTGCATCCCATTCCAGACAAGAATTCCGGGACACACTTTCCGCAAACAAAGAAGGCCACATAACGTGGCCTTCAACTTATATATGTTCAGCAGATTCCCCCATGACAAGCCGCGCTTCAACACCGAGGCGTCTGCCCGGCCGGCGCGGAATGTAAGGTTCATCGCGAGTTCCGCACGAGCCGGAGAGCACTTAATGTGCTCTCCGTGCGAGCAGGACTGTCCGAGCAGGCGACTTCGCATGCCGCCGGGCAGCCGGGGC
>CAJMPF010000062.1 GCA_905215195.1 uncultured bacterium
CGGTGTGGTCGCCGATGATCTTGATCGAGTTCTTGTTGGCGCCGACGGTACCGTCGCCACCCAGACCCCAGAACTTGCACTCGATGGTGCCGGGAGCTGCGGTGTTGGGCGCATCCTCGGCCTCGGGCAGGCTCAGGTTGGTCACGTCATCGACAATGCCGATGGTGAACTCGCGCTTGGGCTCGTCCTTCTTGAGCTCCTCGAAGACAGCGAACGCGGACGCGGGAGGCGTGTCCTTGCTGCCCAGGCCATAACGGCCGCCGACGACCTTGATGCCCGTCTTGCCGGCCTCGTAGAGAGCGGAGACGACGTCCTGGTAGAGCGGCTCGCCGATGGAACCCGGCTCCTTGGTGCGGTCCATGACGGCAATCTTCTTGACGGTCTCGGGGAGAACGTCGACAAAGTGCTTGATGGAGAACGGACGGAACAGGCGAACCTTGACCAGGCCGACCTTCTCGCCGTGAGCGTTGAGGTAGTCGATGACTTCCTCGAGCACGTCGCAGAAGGAGCCCATGCACACGACGACGCGATCGGCATCGGGAGCGCCGTAGTAGTTGAACAGGCCGTAATCGGTGCCGAGCTTCTCGTTGATCTTCTTCATGTAGCCCTCGACGACGGCGGGAAGCTCGTCGTAGACCTTGTTGCAGGCCTCGCGGTTCTGGAAGAAGATGTCGCCGTTCTCGTGGCTACCGCGGGTGTGCGGGTGCTCAGGGTTGAGCGCGTGGTCGCGGAAAGCCTGGACAGCGTCCATGTCGCACATCTCGGCCAGATCCTTGTAGTCCCACATGGCGACCTTCTGGATCTCGTGGCTGGTGCGGAAGCCGTCGAAGAAGTTAAGGAACGGAGTCTTGCCCTCGATGGCGGCAAGGTGGGCCACCGGCGAGAGGTCCATGACCTCCTGGACGTTGCCCTCGGCGAGCATGGCGAAGCCGGTCTGACGGCAGGCCATGACGTCGGAGTGATCGCCAAAAATGTTCAGGGCGTGGGAAGCGACGCAACGCGCGGAGACGTGGAAGACGCCCGGGAGCTGCTCGCCCGCGATCTTGTACATGTTCGGGATCATCAGGAGCAGGCCCTGAGAAGCCGTGTAGGTGGTGGTCAGAGCACCGGCGCCCAGCGAACCGTGAACGGTACCGGCTGCACCTGCCTCGGACTCCATCTCGACGACCTTGACCGGGGTGCCGAAGATGTTCTTGCGACCCTGGGCCGCCCACTGGTCGACATGGTCGGCCATCGGGCTGGACGGCGTAATGGGATAGATTCCCGCTACCTCGGTGTACGCATACGAAACATATGCGGCCGCCTCGTTGCCGTCCATAGACTTAAACTTACGCGCCATATACCCCTCTCCTCTCATATAGGTATACAGGCCCCGGCGATCGCCGGGATGTTGGCGTGATGGGATTTACGCTGTTGCTTCCAATCATCTGGCAGGCAGGCTCAGCAGCAGGTACGTGGCGTGGAGAGAAGACATGCCGAGGCGAGGGCCAGCTGATGCGCCCCACAGACCCGACCGCCCGTCTTGCACATGACCGAGCGCCGCAAAGGCCGCATGCCGGATGCTCCCGGGCACGCCCCGGCGATGGGAAGCGCCCGCAACGGAAATCCGCATGCGGGTTTATTGTACCCCGCCGTCAAGTGTAATTTCGGCAAATATAGGCGGGCGGTAAAGGCTTACCTCGGGTGACTGCCGGGAGCAAAATGATCCCTTGGGGACGGAGGGACCATTTGGCAGGACTGGCTAGAGGGCACCGAAGAGAATGGCGTAGGTAGTGGATTCGCCGAGCTTGAGCTCGTCGCCGGGATTGAGTTGGGCGGAACGGCCGGGCTCGACCTGAATGCAGACGCGCGTGGCCCCGTTTACCACCACGGTTCCGTTGGTGGACGACAAGTCCTCGACGTGCCAGATATTTTGAGCATCGCACCAGATATGGGCATGGCGGGCCGAGACATCGTCGCCGACGTCGGTAATATCGCCCTCACCAGTGGCCAGCGCGCCAATCTCAACACCCCGCTCACTCGGCTGAATCCAGCGCGGGGCGCTCACGACAAAACTGTTTTGCACGCGCAGCAAGCCCAAGGGGTGCGCCGGGGCGGGTTCGCGCTCGCCTGCGGTCATCGACATGCCAAGCGAACGCGGCGTGGAGGTGCCTCCGCCACAGGTCGCGTGCGCGTAGTCGATGGCATAGTTCACCGAGGACCGCACATCCGCCGAACAACCGACGGCGACAAACAGCACCAGCACGGCCTCGGCGCGCTCGGCGGGCATGAGTTCCGCCGCCTGGGACAGGCGATCGAGCGCGTTGCGATAGAGATTCGTGTCCTGGTGGCGCTCTTCGAGCGCGCGTACCATCGGTTCACCTGCAGGACCGCACACCATATTGATCACAGCCGTGGAGTCCATGGGATTTCGCTGGCGCAGGGCCAGTTGCGACATAATACGCGCAGCCGAGGTACCGTATTCGGCAAAGTAGCGCTGCTGAAGCGTGCCGACCGGCGCGCGAACGATAAAGCGGGAAACCCAAGAGCGATCGGCGGCCCGGCTCTGCGGGCTGCGGCCGTCAGCAAGCGGACGGGACGAAAGCACCAAGCCGCACAGCTCGATATGGCTCAGATGCGCTGCGCGCTTAAAGATGTCAAACATGGCCCCGCATGGGGTGAGCTCAACTTGAGATGCCATGACCTAGGCCTCCTTGGTCGTAGAAATAGAATCGGGCGATACTTCGACAGGTCCGCCAAAAGTACGGGCAGCTGCGGCTCCACCGGCAAGCGGAGTCGCCATCTGGGCTTTTGTGCGTCGCGGTGCCGAAACGGGAAGTTCAAAGGCAAAGCCCATCGCAAGCAAAAACCACGTAAGCGTATAGGTTGCAACCAGAGCGGCAACAAGGCCGCCCATCACGGCGCGTTGGGAAAATACGCTACATGCAGCCACAACCAGCACCGGAACCTCGCAGGCAGAAAGCGCAAGCACACCCTGCAGGAACCCCGAGCGCCGATTGCGCGCAAGTGCCCCCGTGGCAACGCCGGCTATGCCTGGCAGCGCCAACGCCAGTGCGGCAATAATACCCGGTAGCGACCCAGACCACACGAGCGATCCCAAAGTCGCCGTCACGCGAGCGCCCGACGCCAGCAGCGTGGCCGAAACCACGACCACAGCCCAAACCACGCCACAGACGACCGTCGCGCCGACCATCAGCGCGCGACGAACCGCGCGGCCAGACGCATCCATGGGGCACGGCGTGAGCGGCTCGCCGCGGAGCGAACGACCGACATTTTGCGCATAGTGGTCACAAAACGCCGAGAGCGCCGCCTCGATCGCCGCCGGCTCGGGACGATCTTTTTGATGGCTGGACAGACAGGCCATCACCACGTCGAACAGCTGGGCATCGACAAACGCCAGCGCATCGCGTAGCTCTTCGGAATCCGGCTCAAGCCCTAGCTGCTGGGCCTGCTCGGCCGCAGCGAGCGCCACATCGGGCTCACGACGAAGCAGCTGAGTCAAATCACAACCGGGCGCATGGGCACCAATGGGATAGTCGGGCCGCGTGTCCATCTTGAGACGGTAGGGGCTCGCGATGTCGCGCGTCTTTTTGCGCGAACCCGAGGTGCCCGAAGTGCTCGGCGCGGCTTCGTATGGCGCGACGCCGGCAATGAGCTCGTAAACCGTGCTTGCCGCGGCATAGACGTCGATCGCCGGCGACATACGCAAAGCGCGCAGATCGGGAATATCGTCGGTGAGCATCTCGGGCGGGGCATAGGCAACCGTCGCGCGACGCAGCGTGGCATAGCGCTCGGTAAACGACGCCTTGCCGCCGGTGCCGGCCACCGCAGAGGCGGCCGACGCAGGCTCAAGCGCCAGCGACGAGCCAAAGTCGATCAGGCACAGGTCAAAGGTGCCCTCGGCAAGCTGCCGGTCAAGCGGTAGACGCGCCGTGCGCACCATAATATTAGCGGGCGAGATATCGCGATGGACAAAGCCCTCACCCACCAGGCTCATACGGCAGAGCAGATCGAACAGGTCGCGACCCAGACGCGCCGCCACAAGCGGCGACAGGCGTCCGGCATCGTCCACGGCGAGTCGCGAACGCAAGCGGGCAAGCGTCTCGCCCTCGACCCATTCCATGACAATTGCAGGCACACCGTCGACCTCGCCCCAGCCATAGAGGCGGGGAAAGCCCTTAAGGCCCGAAAGGGCGCGATGGCATTCGTATTCCTCGCGAAACGCCGCCTTGAACTTGGCGACCAGCGCCTCGTGAGCGGCATCGTCGTCAAACTCATCGCGCGTCGGCAAGATGAGCTTCTTGAGTGCCACGGCCTCGCCTTGGGCGTTGACGGCACGCGTCACGCGGCCGATACCGCCACGGCGCATGGTGGCATCGTCGGCAAACAGCATCGTAAAACGACGCAGATAGGTAGGCAGTTCGTCCTGACCGAGCGCAATGGCCGGCTCAAACCCGTCGACACGCGCCAGGCGCAGGCCGACCATGGGATCGCGACCGAGCGATTGTGGTGTGGTGGATGCAAGATCGGTCATCATAGGGCAAGCGCCGCCACGTTATTGTTGAAGTTACCGAGCGCGACGTCATCATCGCCGTAATGGCCGACCCATTGACATAGGTTGGTATAACAGCCCCATAGATTGGCATACTGCTGATACCACTTAGATTCGGTCGAGAACCTTTGTCGACCGAACTCAGCACGGATGGCAAACATGTCATTCGCCAGGCTGTCGCACGGTCTGGGATCTCCCGTAGAGTTATAGGTCGAGACCACGTCATTGGCACGAGAAACATAGCCGTCGAGCATGTTGTACTTGGTCACAAGCCAACTGTGAATGCTCTCTTCTTCAGCAGCGGAAAGGCCACCGGAGTTTGCATCGTTGTCAGTGTTGCCGCCCGTCGAGCCGCCGTTTCCAGACCCTCCGGTAGAGGAACCCGACCCAGAGCCGCCGCCCGAACTCGATGAATCCGAGCCGGAGCCAGAAGTATCCGAGCTACCGGGCTTGCCTGTCTGCTGGGCGTCCTGCTCCTTCTGCTGCTCGACCTTATTCACCGTTGCCGCCACGTTATTGTTGGACAACCGATCGATGATCTTGGTGTTGGTGAGCACGATGGTTTTGCCATTGGCAAGCGTTACTTCGTTGTCCGGGGCCTCGGCGCCGTCCGCATCGTCGGTGCCAAACACAATATGCGCGACCACACTTGCCCAAGCATATCCAGTCGTGGTACCCAGATCACTTTTGACCTCATGCCCCACGCGCGGTTCGCGTGCGGCATGCGCCTGCATCATGGACGGCACGGTCATGCCATAGGCAGAAACGCCAGCTATGACCAGCACCAACGAGCACGATAGCAGTGCGTACGCCCGAGGCGCCAAGCCCAGTCGGCGTCGCATGCGCACCGCGGCGCCGCGCTTTGTCTGAGTGCCACCGGGCCGCATGCGTTCTCCTCCAACAAAAACACGCCGCTCAGGAGCGGCGCATTCATTCGAATCCATAATTGAGTGTATCAGCGAACCAAAAAGGTTGCGCAACGAATGGACAAATTAAGGATGCGAGCGGAAGCATCCATGCGATAAGCGGATACGAAGCATCTTTGTTGCACAACAAACTCACAGTCGCACGGGGAAATTATGACTACCCCGTGCGTCGCGAGGAAAACATACGGCAGGAGCAGGCTCGCCACCTAAATCGCGCGGCGGGCCTCGATGGCGCGGCCAAGCGTAAGCTCGTCGGCATACTCCAAGTCGCCGCCCACGGGAAGGCCGCTTGCCAGACGCGACACCTCGACGCCCAACGGCTTGATGGTACGGGCCAGATAGCTCGCCGTGGTCTCGCCCTCGATGTTGGGGTTGGTGGCGATGATGACCTCATGGATATCCTCGTGGCCCAGACGCGCCAGCAGCTCGCGGATGTGCAACTGCTCGGGACCAATCTTGTCCATGGGACTGATCACGCCGCCCAATACGTGGTAGAGACCGTGGTAGCTGCCCGTGCGCTCGATCGCCTGGACGTCGCGCGGCTCGCCCACCACGCAAATGCGAGTGGTATCGCGCATCGGGTCCTGGCAGATGGAGCACTCGTCGGCCGTGGCGTAGTTAAAGCAGCGGCTGCAAAAGTGGACCTCCTGCTTGACCTCCAGGATGGCCTCGGCCAGGCGGCGCGCCTCCTCGGCGTCGGCCTCCAACAGGTAATAGGCGATGCGCTGGGCCGACTTGGGACCAATGCCCGGCAGACGGCCCAGCTCATCGAGCAGTTTTTGCAGACTGTGATTCGCACTCATATATATGCGTGTCTTAGAACGGCATGCCCGGGATGTTGAGGCCGCCGGTGATGGCGCCCATCTGCTTGTTAGCAAGCTCGTTGACGCCGCGGACGGCCTCGTTGACGGCAGCCATGATCATATCCTGCAGCATATCGACGTCCTCGGGATCGAGGGCATCGGGATCGATGGTGAGGTTGACGAGCTCCATCTCGCCGTTAACGGTCACCTTGACCATGCCGCCGCCGGCAGAGGCGTCGACGGTCTGGGACTTGAGATTCTCCTGCGCGGCGGCAAGCTGCTCCTGCATCTTGCGAGCCTGCTTCATCATCTGCTGCATGTTCATACCGGCCATGATGGCTCCTTTACGTGCGGCCGCACGCCGAGCTGCAAGGGCAGCCGGAGCACGGCGGGACTTTCAAACTCAAAAATCGTACCACGGCGCGAGGCCAGCGAGCGGGGCGGACACACTACCTCAGTCGATATACATGTCCTGGAGCGTGATGCGCCCCCAAGATTATGCAAGGTCGAATTATGCAAGGTTGCATAATATCGCACACTCAATCTAGTAGAGCCGAATCCGGCATTTCATGTGCGCCACTAAATAGCTAAATGCCGAACCGCTGCTCGAGGCGGCGCACATGGCGGCAGGGTATAATTTGATTATCATAGATAGCAATTTGGAGGTGCCCCATGAATGTCCCCGACGCGCTCCAAAACATCCGCTCAAAACACCCCGTCGCATATGTGGTTCTCTATCTCTTTGTCGGCTGGGCATTGCTGGTTGTCATCACCCATGCCATAGCCTTTGGAGCAGAACTGCTGATAGCCAGCTCGGACCAGCCCATCGTCAAATGGGAAGCGACCGATGAGTGCACCGACGGAACTCGAACCATTTACTACAACAGCCCGTCCCTCTACCAAGAGTTCAAGGTCAAGATAAAGGACTCCAAGATTGTCGATGCCGAACTAGGCTCTTTATCGACAATCGGAGCAACCGTCAACGCCGAGCAAGTCGAGCACACGGACAGCCATGCGACGTATCGTATCGACCTCAGCATCCTAGGCCGACCGTCACGTACCTGTCTGCTCGAATGCGAGATACGCGGCACCGCGTTGCACATGTCCGAAATACAGATGCGCCCGGGCAAAGAGATCTCTTCTTGAGCAGCATACCCGCCCGCACGGTTACTCCACCGGTTTGAAGATGGTGGCCTGACCGAAGACGCTGCGGATGAGGTCTTTGGCCTCGTCCTCGGTCTGCGGGATACTCGGGGCTGCGCCCTGGTGGCCGAAGGGGCTGCCGGCACCGGGGTTGGACTCCCAGGGAGCTGCAGGAGCGTCCTCCTCTTTGGGGGCAGCCGCAGCGGGCTTGGGCGCGGGCGCCGCACCCGGCACGTCGAACGGAGGCAGATCGTCCCCGCTCGCATCGCCAGCGAAGCCGCCGACCATAGCGTCGTCGTAGGGCACCTGCTCGGATTCCCACGGCGCGGACTGCGCGACAGGCTGAGCCTTGGGGGCAGCCGAGCGCTCGGGCGCACGAGGTGCGGGCTCGGTCGGGAGCTTACCCGTGGCAGGAGCGCCGGCGGGGTTGTCGGAGCGTAGCCAGGGGGCTTTGCCCAGGTCAGACGACTTGGGCGCGGGCGAGACGGGCTTGGGCGCGGGTGTCGGAGCAGCCGGTTTGGGCGCCGCGGGCTTAGGCGCCGACGGGGTCGATGCCGCTACCGGTGCCGTTTGCTGCTGCGACGCGCTGGCGCTCGAGGATGCAGGGGCCGCCGAGAACACGGGTTGCGGGTCCGCAGATGCCGCAGCCCGTGCAGATGGAGAATGCTCCTCATGTTGAGGAGCCGGCGTGCCACCCCCATCCAGGACATAGTCGACGGTGCGACGACCGAAAACCGCGCAGACCGTCGGCAGGACCACCGACTGCGTATCGGCGCGACCGAGCATCTTGATGGCAAAAGTCGAACCCGCGGGGAACGAGACCGTGAGCTTGGAGCCGTCGTCGGCCGTGGCGCGGGCGTTGAGCAAAAGCCCTGCGTAGGAAGCCTGACGCGCCTTGACACGCTCGACGACCTCGGCCCATTTGCGCTGCAGCTCTCCGGCATCCTCGACCGCGGGCGTCTCGGCAGCACCGGCGGCGGCAACCTGGGCGGCATTGTTGGGCTGGGGCTTAGGTGCCGGAGCGGTGGCAGGCGCGGGGGCCGCAACGGGCTGAGGCGCAGGCGTTACAGGTTTGGGCGCCGACGCAGGAGCCGCGGACTTGGGCGCAGGCTGGGCAGCCGGAACAGCAGCGCCGCGGTCCCAAGGCATGCCGCCCTGATGCGCGGACGTAGCAGCGGGGGCGGCGGTCGCCGCAGGAGTAGCAGCACGG
>CAJMPF010000063.1 GCA_905215195.1 uncultured bacterium
TAAAAGAAAGTCCAGTTTATCCTTCCCACTCCAAAGCCTCCCATTTCTCGTGTCCAAGAAATGGGAGGCAGTTCAGATTGGCCAGGGGCTCGTTTTGTGTGGGGGTATTTTGGCTGGCAGGTGCTGTATATTATTCGTATAATTTATCGTAAGTTCCCGTACATCGATTGGAGCCTTACATGCCTGCCATTAAACCTGTTTCCGATTTGCGCAATTACAACGAGGTGCTCTCCGATGTCCACGAGGGCTCCCCGGTGTTTCTGACCAAAAATGGGCACGGTTGCTACGCTGTGCTCGACATGAAAGATTACGACCGGTTTTGCGCCATCAGCACGCTGATGTCGGAGCTTGAGCGCGGGCGCAGCTCGGGTGATGAGAGCGGATGGGTCTCGTCGGACAACGTCGTCGAGCACTTCCGCCGCAAGGCCGCAAGCCATGCATAGCTGCGCGGTCGTCTACTCTCCGCTGGCTCTGCAAGATCTCGACGACATCTGGGACTATATTGCCGTCGAAAAGGACAATCCCGCAGCAGCGGAGAGAATCGTAGAGGGCATCCTCGCTCGGATAGACCTGCTCTCCAGCTTCCCGGAGTCGGGCACGCCACTTTCATCGATCCATCCCCTACGCTCCGATTACCGGTTCGTGATCTGTGACAATTATCTCACGTTTTACCGCTATCACCAGAAGGTCTATATCGACCGCGTCCTCCACAGAAAGCGCGATTACCTGCAGATATTGCTTGCCAAATAAAATGATAGCTAATTTGGGACGCTCTCTGAGTGTAGCCGTCAACAGTGGACGCAGCAAAGGAACGCCCCTTTGTCATGCAAAGTCTTTGGAAATCAAAGTGCTCATTGCCTGTGTGGCAATGAGCACTAATTGACGTAGATTAAATATTAGTTCTAACGTGAAACCCTGGAGCTGCTTGAGCAAAGAGGAAATGCCTATAATCAGTCAGCTTCGACTTCATCGGAAGTTGGCTCATCAAGAACAAAAGATGCTGAGCCACCTGTTCGGGTAACTATTCCGCCAAATCCTTGATAAGTTGAGCTGTATACATCATCGCTGGTGTCGCTTTCGATGAGATTAACCTCTCGATTGACGTAGCAGCTGAGGTACGAGTTAGATATGGATTCGTACTTAGTATCGTCATCGGCTCTAAGGAGTGAATACCAGAGCTCCTTTCTGCCCCATGCTGCGGCACCTCCCCCGCTAAGGCTAAGCACCCCAGGATATCCACATGTCGGCAAGCATACTTTCTCATATTCCGTGTTGTTGCCTGTGTCGTCTGTTTGAACCTCAAGCGAATAGGATTTACCCTCTGGTTCCTTTGGCAACGACATAGATTTAAGGTCTTCAAAAAAACGCGAGAAGTAGGCATTTTCAACATTCAAGTCAGGATTATCCGCTGCCTCGGCCTTTAGGTCCTCGTAACTAGAAGAGAGCTCATCGATCACATTTTGCTTTTTGCTTTCAAATTCGTCCTGCGATATGGGCCAATGCTCTTTAGCCATCGAGAGAACTTCTTTATCCGAAAGACCTTCAAGGTCCCTAAATCGAATCACCGAAGAGCCCGTTTCGTCGTATACATTCCAACATGTAACCGTTCCGTCTCCGTAAAATTCAAAGATTGCCGTTATCGATGTGTCTTTAGCAACGCTCTCACGTCCGTCTGCATAGTCATTACCAAAAGTGAACCAAAGCCCCTTTTGTTTGAAAGCGTCGGAGGGCGTATACGTCCCCGTCGCTTCAAGCCAATCGAACTGCTCCTTATCTGATGCAGTGTTATCCGCGGAATCGATTGGCCTGTCGTTTGTTGAGCAGCCACTCAAGGGGGATAGCAGCAAACATCCTGCAGCCAATCCCATATGTTTAACGATCTGCCGTCTTGAATAGCACTGCATAGACACTCCTTTTCTACGTACGTGTAGAAGAAATGGTATCCCCCCCCCGAAAAGACAACCGTGCTCTGCGGTGAGTTTACCGAGCGGCATCTTATATGTCCCGAGCGGCATCTTTCATGTCATTAGAAAAAGCTGTCGTGTTTTGACGGGGGGTCCTCCGGTGGGAGCTACTCCAGCTCAAACGCTCCGGTGTAGAGCTGGAGTAGCTCCCACTGGAGGCTGGGGCCCCATTTGTTTGCTGAGATTTTTCTAGGACAGCGAGAGTAGTTAAAAAAGCCCCGTCCCAAATGAGCTAGTTGAGGAGTTGGGCCATGGCGTTGACGAATTTTTGGACTTGGAGGGTGGGCTCGAGCGGATAGTGCAAAAAGACCGGCACCTCGCGACCGCACAGGAACGGCACGCCCACAAAGGCAGGGTGCACCCCCGACCACGCTCCGCAGGTGAGCACCGCGTCGCCCTTTTCCTCTGCCTCGTTAAAGAGCGCAAAGTCAAAGCTGTCCACGTCGATCACGTCTACGCCGCCGTCGGCCAACAGATCGATACGCAGACTGTCCATAGCGTCGTTGCCGTGACGGAGCACGCGCAGGCGCATGCCCTCCAGGTCAGCAACCGTGATACGCGTCTTGCGCGCAAGCGGGCTCGTGCGCGGCACGTCGATATAAAACGGCACGTTGACGATGCGGAGCCTTTGGCATGCGTCGCCCCAGCGTGGGGTCGAAAAGCTCGACTGCACCACATCGACCTCGCGGCCCAAGCTGCGCATGACGGTCTCGCGCTCGTCGTAGAGGTCGCTTACCGGCACGATCTCAAATCGCAGCGACGGTTCCAGATCGTGAATGCCCGACCACATCGACAGCGTTTGGCGCCCCGGGCACATCATCGACACGCCCAGACGCACGGCACCGCCATCGCCCGCCGCGCGTCGGGCGCGACGCAGCGTATCCTCGGACTGCCGCATGATCGAGCGCGCGTCGTCCACCAGCAGTGCGCCGGCCGGCGTCACCTTGACGCCCGAGTGCGAGCGTTCGAACAGCGTGATGCCGAACTCGGCCTCGAAGCCCGACACCTGCTTGACGAGCGCCGGAGTCGACACGCGCAATTTTGCCGCCGCGCGCGAGAAGCTTCCCAGCTCCGCGGCGGCCGATATGGCCTCAAGTCGTCGATCGTACACGTCAATCTCCCGTTTTCGCGCCTGTGGCCACATAGCGCCACAGGGGGTTGTTTTCGCAGGCCACGCGCTTAATTGAGGAAATACCGCATCGCACAGTGTAAACCTACGGTTAACGCCATTCTAACAAATATGCAATTCACCTGCGCAAATGCAAAGCATACGATAACCAGCGAAAACCACGTGGGTCGATTAATGGGAGCGACCCACCGGGAGGCACAAGAAGGGAAGTTCCTATGAGCAATTGGCTCAAGCTCGAGGGCGATGTCTGCGCCGTGACCGGCGCACTCGGCGGTATGGGCGTCGAGATTTGCCGCGAGTTCGCCCGCAACGGCGCCAACGTCGTCCTGCTCGACCTGGACGAGGAGAAGGTCAAGGCTGCTGCCGCCGACCTCGCTGCCGAGTTTGGCATCCACGCCGAGGGTTACAAGATGAACGCCACCGACGAGGCCGAGGTTCAGGCCGCCGTCGATGCCACCATCGCCGACTTCGGCCGCGTCGACGTTCTCGTCAACACCGCCGGCATTCTGCGCTTCGCCGCCATGGAGGACCTGCCGCTGAGCGACTGGGAGCAGGTGCTCAACGTCAACCTCACCGGCTACTTCATCACCTCGCAGCGCTTTGGTCGCGAGATGATCAAGGCCGGCCAGGGCCGCTTGGTGCACATCTCGACCGTCGCCAGTCACTCCCCCGAGACGTTCTCGGGCGTGTACAGCTCCACCAAGGCGGGCGTCAACATGATGTCCAAGATGCTGGCTGCCGAGTGGGGCCCCTACGGCGTGCGCTCCAACTGCGTCGAGCCCTGCTTCGTTAAGACCCCGATGTCGGCCAACTTCTACGCCGACCCCGAGGTCGAGAAGAGCCGCAGCCGTCTGATCGCCACGCGCCGCATCGGCGAGGTCAGCGATATCGCCAACGCCGTCATGTTCCTGGCGTCCAAGCGCTCGGACTTTACCACCGGCGACGCCATCAAGGTCGACGGCGGCTTCTCTAACATGATGGGCGACCTCACCGCCAAGCCCGGCGGCCGCCGAGCCTATGCCGACAACTACCTTAAGAACAAGGGTGTCGAGCTTTGGTCCGATGAGTCCGGCGTCGCCAAGCCGACTGACCAGTAAACCAACCTGACAGGGAGGCCCGCGAATACGCCTGCTCCTCCCCCGTATCGATTAGAAAGAGTCCAATGGCTTCCACCAACTCCAACAAGGGTCGCGCCGTCGTGCTTTCCGCCGCGTGCGTCACCATGTTCTTCATCAGCTCCATCGCGCTGTATTCCGTCGTGAGCAAGAACCTGCTCGCCGTCTACCCCGAGTGGTCCAGCGCTCTTACCTGGGCCTTCCCGGTCTTTCAGACCATCATGGCCGTGACGGGCATCTTCGCCGGCCGCATCTCCGATAAGATCGGCCCGCGCAACGTCGTGATCGCCGCCGCCGTGTGCTACGGCCTGGGCTGGTTCATGTCCGGTACCGTCACCGAGCCGTGGCAGTTCTACCTGTGGTTCTCGCTCGTCGCCGCCATCGGCAACGGCCTGGGCTACAACCCGGCGCTCACCACCGGCCAAAAGTGGTTCATCGACAAGAAGGGCCTCGCCTCCGGCATCACCCTGGCCGCTTCGACCGCCGGCCCCGCTGTACTGTCCCCGGTGCTCGCCTCGCTGCTCATCCCGAGCCTGGGCATCTTTGACGCCCTCAAGGCACTCGGCGTCATCTTCTTTGTGACGATCGCCGCCTCCGCCCTGTTCCTGAAGGCCCCTGAGGCCGGTTGGCTGCCCGAGGGCTTCGAGGCCCCCAAGGGCGGCGCGCATGCCGGCACCTTCGGCGACCTCACCCCGGGCGAGATGGTCAAGACCCCGCGCTTCTGGGTCCTCATCGTCACCTTCGCCTTTGCCGCCACCGCGGGCACCTTGCTCGTGGGCAAGGTTGCCTCCATCGCCGCCGTCCAGCTCTTCGCCGACCCCACGAGCGCCGCGGCCGTCGCCCTCGGCGGTGTGGTGGTCTCCGTCAACACCTGCGCCAACCTGGTCGGCCGTCTGTCCTTTGGCCAGATCATCGACAAGCTCGGCGCCTATAAGTCGCTGCTCATCAGCCTTGTCGTCACCATCGTCGCACTCGTCATCATGTCGATGAGCTTTACGCAGGCCATGTTCTTTGTGGCGCTCGCTCTGCTCGGCTTTAGCTTTGGCGCCCTGCTCGTCATCTACCCGCCGCTCACCGGTGGCGCCTTTGGTACCAGCAACATCGGTGTCAACTACGGCATCATGTTTTTGGGTTATGCCGCTTCCACCTGGATCAGCCAGCCCATCACCGCCGTGCTGTATCACGCTGAGGCCGGCAGCGCCGCCTACCAGCAGTCCTTCTACGGCGCCATTGTGATCGCCGCCATCGCCGTCGTGCTCACCGTCTACATGATGGTCTCCGACAGCAAGAAGAAGTCCGCCTAGTTTTACCGATGCGACAAAGGGACAGTCCCTTTGTCGCATTCCACCGGTCACCAGTATTAAGGAGTCGAAATGTCTGAGCTCAACCCCGTCCGCATTGCCGTTATCGGCGCCGGCGCCATGGGCCGCAACCACATCCGCTTTGTCACCGAGGAGCCCGAGGCCGAGCTCGTCGCCATCGCCGACGCCTTTGAGGGCGCCCGCGCCACGGCTGAGGCCGCCGGCGTGCCGTTCTTCACCGATCCCGCCCAGATGATGGACGAGGTCAAGCCCGAGGCCGTCATTATCGCCACCCCCAACGACCTGCACCTGGGCGTTGCCCGCGAGGCTGTGAAGCGCAATATCGTGCCGCTGGTCGAAAAGCCGATCTCCAACGACCTGGAGGATGCCCAGGCTTTCGCTGCCGAGGCCGAGACCGCCGGCGTGCCCGTGCTCGTGGGTCAGCACCGTCGCCACAACCCCTTCGTCAACAAGGCCAAGGAGATCATCGAGTCCGGCGAGCTGGGCAAGCTCACCGTGTCGAGCTTCCACTACATGATCTATAAGAATGACGAGTACTTCGATGTCGAATGGCGCCGCAAGAAGGGTGCCGGCCCGATCCTGGTCAACCTGGTGCACGACGTCGACCTGCTCCGCTACCTGCTGGGCGAGCCCGTTGCCGTCCAGGGTATGCAGTCCAGCGCCGCCCGCGGTTTTGAGACCGAGGACTCCGCCGTGGTCAACGTCCGTTTTGCCGATGGCGCGCTCGCAAGCATGACCATCTCCGACGCCACCGCCAGCCCCTGGAACTGGGAGGCAACCGCTCGCGAGGACCCGCAGTACCGCCCCTTCGACGCCGACGCCTACTTTATCGGCGGCACTAAGGGCGCCCTGTCGCTGCCCCGCCTGCACCAGTTCTCCTACGACGGCGCCTCCAACTGGCACAAGCCGCTGCAGATGGAGATTCCGGCCGTCGACCCGGCACTGCCGCACAAGATGCAGCTCAAGCACTTTGTGAAGGTTGTCCGCCGTGAGGTCGAGCCCGTCGTGACCCCCGCCGACAACGTTAAGACGCTCACGCTTCTCAACGCTATCAAGGAGGCCGCCGAGACCGGCCAGCTCGTCGAGCTGTAATGCCTTAAGAGCGACCGCGGCAGAAACCCCATGCCGAGTCCCTCGGTCCGCCACCAACAAGCCCCTCTTCTTTGCCCTGCGAGCAGCCTCCTGCCCGCGGGGCTTTTTGCTACCTTGCCGACGATTATTCTGGAGCGAGGCTATTTTGCGCCTCAGCTTGGTTCGTTCGCCACGAAATGGGCCTATCTACTACGTTTAACCGATCGCCCTCAAGCATGCCGAATTTCCTAAAATCAAAAGCGCAGGTAGACGGCTTGCGCATTCTCGGAAAACCGGGGGATGGTCGACCCATACGATTCAAACGTAGTAGATAGGTCGTTTTCGTGGCGCGGGCCCAAAACAGTCTTTTGAAACGGGTGGTATCCTTGGTAGCCCTGTGCTGCAAACGCACCTTAAACGCAAGGAGTCCCATGGATCTTATCGCCCAGCTCGCCCACGAGCTCAACCTTAAGGCCGCCAACATCGAGGCAGCCGTCAAGCTCATCGACGAGGGCAACACCATCCCCTTTATTTCGCGCTACCGCAAAGAAGCAACGGGCGGCATGGACGACGTCGCCCTGCGCGCACTCGACGAGCGCCTGTCCTACCTGCGCAATCTTGAACAGCGCAAAGAGGACGTCATTCTGCTCATCGACGCCCAGGGCAAGCTCACGCCCGAACTCGAGCAGCAGATTCGCGAGGCCACGCAGCTCCAGCGTGTCGAGGACCTCTACAAGCCCTACCGCAAAAAGCGCATGACCCGCGCGCAGAAGGCCCGCGAGGCAGGCCTGGAGCCGCTTGCCAACATGATCATCATGCAGGCCTCGGCCAAGGGCAGCGCACTCGATGCCGCCGCGGCCTACGTCAACGAGGAAGCCGGCTTCGACACGCCCGAGAAGGCGCTCGCCGGTGCGGCGGACCGCCTCCTCCGAATTGGCGGGGACCGCGCCGCTCAGCAGAAAGAGGGCGGTGGCCGAGACGGTGGCCGAGGACCCCGAGAACGTCGCCGACCTGCGCGCTTTTACGCAAAACACCGCCGATATCGTCGTCGAGGCCACCGACCCCACCGAGAAGACCCCCTACGAGCCGTACTACAGCTATGATGAGCCGCTGCGCCGTATACCCAACCACCGCGTGCTGGCTATCGACCGCGGTGAGCGCGAGGGCAAGCTCCGCGTGCGCGTGAACGTCGACGGTGCTGCCGCCACGGCACGCCTCGGCAGCCGTTGGCCCCGCCGCCAGGGCGTGTTTGCTCCCGTCTTTGACGCCGCCATCGCTGACGGTTACAAGCGCCTCATGGCCCCCTCGCTGGAGCGCGAAGCCCGCGCCAAGCTCACCGTTCGCGCGCAGACCGAGGCCATCAACGTCTTTGCCAAGAATCTCGAGGGCCTGCTCTCGGCACGCCCCGTGCGCGGTGCCCGCGTGCTCGCGCTCGATCCGGGATACCGCACCGGCTGCAAGGTCGCCGTTATGGACGAGACCGGCAAGCTGCTCGACCACGGCGTGGTCTACCCCACCAAGCCGCGCCACGACGTCGCCGGCACCAAGCGCGAGCTCGCCCGCCTCGTCAAGAAGGATGGCGTCAACACCATCGTCATCGGCAACGGCACCGCCAGCCGCGAGACCGAGGAAGTCGTCTCGGAGTTCATTGCCGAGCAGGCGCCCAGCCTTCGCTACACCATCGTCAATGAGGCCGGCGCGTCGGTGTACTCCGCCTCCGAGCTCGCCAGTCAGGAATACCCCGACCTGGACGTCACCGTGCGTGGCGCCATGAGCCTGGGCCGCCGCCTGCAGGATCCGTTGGCAGAGCTCGTTAAGATTCCGCCTCAGTCCATCGGCGTGGGTCAGTACCAGCACGACCTTGACCAGGCCGAGCTTTCGTGCACCCTGGGCCACGTGGTGGAAGACGTCGTCAACCGTGTGGGCGTCGACGTCAACACCGCGAGCGCGAGCCTGCTGGGATACGTATCGGGCATCACGC
>CAJMPF010000064.1 GCA_905215195.1 uncultured bacterium
CTGGCCCGCTTTAACGAGCGCTTGGAACCGCTCCGCAATCGCACGGGCTTTCGCCTGCGTTCGTTCCTGGGTGCTGCCGCCGGCAACGAGCAGCGCCTGGCGGCGCGAAGCCTTTGCCTTGAGCTTGTCCTCGCGATCGTCACTCGGCTCAAGATCCAAGAACCCCTGCATCAAACCACCGGTATCGCCGTCGAAGACGCGTGCCACGTAACGCAGCACCTCGTCATGGCTGCGGAAGTTGCGCACGAGTTTGACGAGTTCGCCGGCAGGGGCATCGGCCACGGCAGTCGCCTCGGGCGCGGCAGACGAGCCCACCTTGCGCTCCTGACGACGGAACACCTCGACCTCGGCGCCACGGAAGCGATAGATGGACTGCTGCGCATCGCCCACGGTGCACAGCGCGCGCTCCCCCGCACCCGTCAGGTAGCGTATCAGATCGACCTGCATCTGGTCGGTATCCTGAAACTCATCGATCATGACCATCTTAAAGCGGCCCTCGTACGCAGCACGGATGGCAGGGTAATCGCGCAGGGCCTCGTAGGCCATACGCAGCAGGTCGTTATTATCGAGGGCGGACTGGGCAGCCTTCAGCGCGCGATACTCAGCCTCCACGGAACGGGCCAGGCCCACCAGCGCATCGAGCGCCGGGCCACCGCAGGCAAGCACGATATTGATAAACGCATCGGCGGCCTCGGCCTTGAGCAGCTCGACCTGCTCCTTGGGGAATGCCTTGCTCGCGCGCGGCATGGTGCACGACATCATGAGTCGCGCCGCATCGACCATGGTCTTGCCGCTCGCCTCGAACGCGTCGATGGCATCGAGCGCCACCTGCGCCTTCTCGGTCGCGGCCTTGCTTGCACCCAGCGCCGCGCGATAGGCATCGGCGAGTGCAGAGGTATCGGCCTGGCCGCGCGCCACGCACACATCGTCCATGCCGCCCGGCAGCTGGCTCGATAGCTCCAACAGGTCGCGCACCAGGCCTTTGATGGTGGTACCGGCGCCAAACGGCCCGCCCTCGCCCGCCATGGGATACCAGGCGTAGAGGGCCTTGAGCGATGCCGCGAGCTCGGGGGCGGCATCGGGCGCCGTTGCGCGACCCAGCACATGCTCGACAGCCTGATCCATGAGCTCGTCGGTATCGGTGAGCACTGTGAACTCGGGATCGATGCCCAGCTCCAGCGCGTGCGCGCGCAGGATACGCGAGCACATGCCGTGAATGGTCGAGATCCACGCGTCGTCGACGGTCAGTGCTTCCTCGTCCATGCCCTCGTCGATGAGCGCGCGGCGCACGCGGTCACGAATCTCGGCCGCGGCATCTTTGGTAAAGGTAATAGCGAGCACCTGGTCCAGATGCTCAACGAACGGACCGGATTCGGGAGAGAGTGCGTAGACGATGCGGCGCGTGAGGGTAAAGGTCTTGCCCGAGCCGGCACCTGCCGAGACAAACAGCGGGCGGTCGAGCGTTTTGACGACTTGCAGCTGTTGCGGCATCAAGGTCGAAAGATCCATGGTCTACACGTCCCTCCTTACAAACGTTCCTTCGTGGTTATACGAGCAGCGCGCATGCGCGGCCTGAGCCGACGTCGGGTCGACGGCGGCAACGTTGCCCGCCTCAAGCTCGCGCAGACGCTCGGCGATGCCGGTCTCCACGCGATCGAGCAGGGCGTCGAAGTCCATGCTGCCACCCTCGCCGGGGAAACCTTTCTTAAGGCCCGGGATGCGACCGTCACCACGCTCCTCCTCGAGCAGCTCGGCACTCGCTGCGCCTCGCAACGCCGGTTTGCCGCCCTTGGTCGAAAAGTAGAGCGCCGCGCGGGTGTCCAAATCCAGCGCTCGGCGCATGGCCTGGGCGTAGATGAGCGTCTGGGTATGTGGTGGCAACCAGCGCGGATCGTCGATGGGCGCCGTGCCCGATTCCTCGTCACGCACCGTGGGGTCGGCGAGCTTAAACTCCTCGACACCCGAACGATGCTTGTAGTCGATTACCACGGCGCGATTCTCGGCATCCACATCTACGCGGTCGATGCGCCCGCCGAGCGGCCAACCGGCATACTCGACCTGGAGCTCGTTGAACGCAAACTCCAGGTAGCGCGGGGCAAAGGGGGCAAGTGCCTCGGACTCGTAGGCAAGCACGCCCTCCAACTGCGGCAAGATCTCGGCCACCTGACGCTCCTCCACCGGGGAGAGCGGCACCAGCGGGCCCTCGGCACCGCGCTTGCCGGCGTGCTCGGCCAAGGTCTCGTCAAAGACCTCGCGCAGTAGCTCCTGAGCA
The DNA here is from genome assembly GCA_905215195.1 of uncultured bacterium. Lineage (GTDB taxonomy): Bacteria > Actinomycetota > Coriobacteriia > Coriobacteriales > Coriobacteriaceae > Collinsella. The sequence continues at coordinate 2,273 of CAJMPF010000064.1, forward strand.
CGCGGCAGGTTCTCGCGCGTCACGCGCTCCATGCCCTCCTGGGGCAGACGGGCGTGCAGGTGCTCCAGCACATCGTGGACATAGTTGCCCTTCTCCATGTTGCCAAAGCCCGCGTCGATCGACTGGGGCTTGACGCGATACGAGACGAACCAGCACAGCGGGCAGGTGGAATAGGCCTCGATCTGCGAGGCGGACGTCAGACGCGGCACAAGCGGCGCGTCCTCACCCTCGCCATCGCGGCGACGCAGGACCAAATACGGCACGGCCTCGGCACTCAGATGCTGAGGGGCTTCACAGGTCACGCGCTCGCGCTTGAGACCTTCGCCTGCCGCGGGATCGAAGTCGGCGATGATATCACCCTCGCCTACGCACGTGGGCTTGGCAGCGCCAGCGGCCTCGGCATGTGCCCACAGCTCGGTCCATACGGCTGCCGGGTAGCACTCGCGTGCCTGGCGATCGTGTGTCACGCGGGCGAGCGCGACCGGACCGCTCGCCGCCTGCATCGCACGGCCAAAGCGCACGCGCAGCAGGGCAGCGGGCTCCAAAGACACGCCGTCGCGGCGCAGCTCGGCTGTCAACGTGGCAAGCGGGCCCTCTTCGTACGAAAGCGGATAGCTGTCCAGGTCGACATCGGCAAACAGCACGGCATCGTAGCTGCCAGGGCGAAGAACCGACGCATCGGCAAGCGACGCGAAGCGCACTTGTGCTCGTGGTGTGCGATCGACCTCGTAGGTCTCGTAATCGTAGGCGGTACTGCGCTTGTCCACCTTGGTTCGAACGCCGTCGAGAACCGGCACGGTCGCGGCCTGCGACACGTCGAGCGCGCGAGCATCGTTCATAAGGATGTCGATGGCATGGCGCAGCAAAGCCGTCTCTGCCTGGCGACGGGCCTGGCCGTCAAGGCCGCCTAGAGCGCGATCGGGCAACGCCTCGGCAACGGCAAGCATGGCCTTAAGCGCCGTCACGGGCTTGTCACGCCACAGCGCTTGGAACACGTCCGAAACCACACACGGTACGTTCTTAAACCAGTTATCGTCGCTCGTCGCCTTGCGCGCGCCCCTCACCTGGCCCTGAACGCTCTGCAGCAGGCTCTTGACGCCCGCGGTAGTCTTGCTGCGCGAGAGACGCATATTCTTATCGAAGGTACGGGCATTGACGGCATCAGCGCCCGAAAGCGGGCTGTAGATCCAGTCGGTAAGCTCCGGCGCGGGCCACCACTCAGTCTTGGAAGCGGTGCCCTCGTCGGCGGCTTTCATACGCTCGATCAGGTTGGCGAGCGCCGTAAACTGCCTGCCCGCGATGGACTGGGAAAACGCCGTGAACTCAGTCGTCTCGGCCGCAATGTGACGCGCCGCCAAACGGGCGGCGAGCTCGCCGAACAGCTGGGGTGCCCGGGCAGAAACGACGAGCACGCGCACGGGGTCGGCGGGCGTTGCAGTAGCTTTATCGGCCTTGGACTCCTTGTGCGCTTTCACCAACTTATCGATGGCGTCCGCATAAGCATGAGCACGGGCATGGGGGCCAGCGACCTCAATAAAGGCAGGCTGAGCGGAGGGCCCGCAAGCGGCATCAGACGCGACGGCGTCCTCCCCCAGCGGCGCGGCCTCAAACAGCACACCGCGGGCATCAAATGCCGTGGCAAGCTCCTCGCGCATCGCCGCCTGCTCGCAGGCAAGCAGCACGACGACCTCTCCCCCATTGTTCGCCACGGCAGACAGTAGCTCGAGCAGGCCGTGCGTAAACGACGTGACACCGCGCACGCATACGGCGCGGGCGCACGCCGGCAGGCTATCGGCCAGGGCGCCGGCCATAATGTCAGCTGCCTCGCAGGGCTCGACCATATCTCGACGGTCCAAACCGCTCGCGTAGGCACGCAAAAGCTCAAACACACGAGCCTCGGCATCGCTTTTTGGCTCAGGCTGGCAATTGTTGCCACGGCATCGCTCGGCCGTCGTCCCCGCCACACCCGGCAGCACATCGCGGGCCATGCGCGCAAGCATGCGCACCGTGCCCTGGCTGCGCGAAAGCGGCTGCAGGTCGGCATCGTCGAGACGCGTGACCATGTCCGAGAGCAGCATCTGGCGCTGCAGGTTGTCGACGAAACCGCGCCCGTCGCCCAAAAGCTCCCAAATCGAGCGAAGCCACGATGTAGGCGTCTTGTAGTCGATACCCAGCGAAACGCCGGCTTCCGCCGCATCATGACGGCACAGGTCGAGCTCGGCAAACGTAGGTGCCAGCAACACGGCACGCCCGTGGCGGGCAATAAGGTCGGCAAGCAACGCCGACTCGGCATCGCTCAAATCCGTGCCGGCATTGGTGGTATAGATTCGAACAGGCATGGTCCTCCGCTCAAACTGTTCGCAATAATCAATGCATCCATCCTACCCGCCCAAGCGGACAGATTTGCCCCACGCCAACAGATTTGATCCCTTGGGGACGGAGGAAAACGGATCATGGAGAGGGTCAGTCTAACCCGGTGATCTGTTTTCCTCCGTCCCCAGGGGATCAAAAAACCGCCCCACGGAGGGACGGCTCTTCGTAATTCATTGTTGTCGCTGGCCTACTCGCCATCCTCCAGTTTAATGAGGATCTTGCGATAGCCACCGTACTCGCCGTTGAGTGCCTTGGACACACGGCTCACCGTGGTGGACGAAGCGCCGGTACGCGCCTGAACCTCGACATAGGGCTCGCCCTCGTCCAGGTAACGCGCGACCTGCAAACGCTGCGATAGATCGCAAATCTCGCGCGGCGTGCAGATATCGGTCAAAAACGCTTGGATATCCTTCTCGTCGTCCAAAAGGCTAAATGCGTGGACCAGCTGCTTGACATCAGGCTTGTCAAACATGTTCTCGATATTCATCGATCACCGCCAAACCCGCCAAAAGGCATCGAAGTTGATACTGACATCGGGCATCGTTCGCCCGTTCTATGCAATAGGGCAACGCCTGTGGCTTTTGCCCGTAGCAGTGTAGCACACCACCAAACTAAAGCGACAAGACTCTCTGCCAGCGGCGCGTTTTTCAGGACGAACGCCGTTTAGAAACCATATGCGCACGTAAGCTCCACGAATATTTGAGACAATGGGCGCCCAAACACCGCGGCGCGCCCGCGCAACCATCCAGGTCGCCACCGTAAGCCGCTTCACGCGACGCCAGCAATCCCGGCGCAAGAAAGGATTCACGCCATGCGCTTTATGCTTAACTGGCTCTTCACCTCGATCGCCATCGCGATCGCCACGTTCCTCGTCCCCGGTATCCAACCCTTCGGCTTTGCCGAGACCTGGGTCTGCTTTGCCTTTGTGGGACTGTTCCTGAACATTGTCGATTCGTTCGTCAAACCGTTCCTGACGGTCATCTCGCTGCCGCTCACGATCATTACGCTGGGCATTTTCCAGCTTGTCGTCAACAGCTTTATGCTTGAGCTCGCGAGCTACCTGTCGGTCAACCTGCTGGGCGTCGGCATCTCCATCGCCAGCTTTGGATCGGCCTTTATGGGCAGCATCCTGGTGTCCATCACGCGCAGCATCCTCGACAGCATCGCCGAGGACTAAAACGGCCATTCCGACCGTGTCCGTCTCAACAGCCCAAAACGAAGGCCGCCCATCGCAAAAATGGGCGGCCTTCTTATTTGTCAATCCTCAGAAGGCAAGAAAAACTACCATTTCCACCCCGTCCCCAAATGGCAGGTGGGCTAGATGACGTAGTCGTAGCCTTCGCTGGGGGCGACGAGCTGGTCGAGCGTCACGCCGTCGAGGTAGTCGTTGATGAGCTTGTCCAGGTTCTTCCACACATCGAGCGTGGGACACTCATCCGAGCGCGAGCAGCCCTTGCAGTCGCCATCCAGGCAGGCGACCGGCGCCAGACTACCCTCGGTCAGGCGCAGGATCTCGCCCACCGTGTACTGCTCGGGCGGACGCGTGAGCACATAGCCGCCGCCCTTGCCACGCATGCCCGAAAGCATGTTGGCGCGCACGAGCGTAGCCAAGATGTTCTCGAGATATTTCTCGGAAATCCCCTGTCGCGCCGCGATCTCTTTGAGCGGGATGCGACCGGCCGCCTGGTGCTCGGCCAGATCGACCATAACGCGCAGGGCGTACCTGCCCTTAGTAGAAACCAACATATATAGTGCTGCCTTTCGGTCTTTTAGTCCGTTGAAATTCTAGCCGAAAAATTGGGTTTGAAAATACCCGTTCCGGTCAAGATGGTTAATCGACTCGTAATAATCTTCTATTTCCTATTGCATTACTAGGCTTTAGTGTCTACTATGCTTGCCAACAGCTAAACGAACAACCTATAAGGTTTATGGGTTTAGCTGCTAGACACACCGTAAAACCACACGGCAACCAGCAACTTGAACACTTTGGAGGTTCACCATGAGCAAGGTTTACACGTCCATCGATCAGCTTATCGGCCACACCCCGCTTCTGGAGCTCACCCACTTTGAGGCCGACGAGGACCTCAAGGCTCGCGTGCTCGTCAAACTGGAATACTACAACCCCGCCGGATCCGTTAAAGACCGCGTCGCCAAGAACATGATCGACGAGGCCGAGAAGGCAGGCAAGCTCGTGCGCGGCGGCGACTACACCATCATCGAGCCCACGAGCGGCAACACCGGCGTCGGCATCGCCTCGGTGGCGGCGGCTCGCGGCTACAAGGTGATCATCACCATGCCCGAGACCATGTCCGTTGAGCGCCGCAAGCTTATGCAGGCATATGGCGCACAACTCGTGCTCACCGACGGCTCCAAGGGCATGAAGGGCGCTATCGCCAAGGCCGAGGAGCTGCAGAAGGAGACTCCCAACAGCATCATCGCCGGCCAGTTTGTGAACCCCGCCAACCCGGCCATTCACAAGACCACGACCGGCCCCGAGATCTGGGACGACACCGACGGTCAGGTCGACATCTTCGTCGCCGGCGTTGGCACCGGTGGTACCGTGACCGGCGTGGGCGAGTTCCTCAAGGAGCAGAACCCCGAGATTAAGGTCGTCGCCGTCGAGCCCGCCACCTCCCCGGTGCTCTCTAAGGGCCAGGCTGGTCCGCACAAGATCCAGGGCATCGGCGCCGGCTTTGTGCCCGACGTCCTCGACACCCAGGTCTACGACGAGATCATCCCCGTCGAGAACGACGACGCCTTTGCCACCGGCCGCGCCGTGGGCCACAAGGAGGGCGTGCTCGTGGGCATTTCGTCCGGTGCCGCCGTGTGGGCCGCACTGCAACTGGCCAAGCGTCCCGAGAACGAGGGTAAGACCATCGTGGCCCTGCTTGCCGACACCGGCGAGCGCTACCTGTCCACGGCACTGTTCCAGGACTAAGGGCCCGTCACTTGTCGATAGGCCCAAGGCACGCCGGTCTACCCTCTCTTCTGGCGGCCTGAGCTCATCTCGTTAGGGTGTCCCACGAGACGTCCGAACTTGCTACAATGTCTGCGGCGCGGAACCAGCCTCCCGCGCCGCTTTTCTTTTTTGGCCACATGCCACCAAGGAGAACCTCCCCATGCACAACAAGCGCGTGCTCGTCGCCATGAGCGGCGGCGTCGATTCCAGCGTGACCGCGTACCTGCTCAAAAGCCAGGGCTACGAATGCGTCGGCGCCACCATGCGCCTCACCTGCCCCTCACCCGATCCCATCACGGGCATGAGTAAGGTCGACCGCGACATCGCCGACGCAAAGGCCGTCGCCGAGCGTCTGGGGATCCCCCATCATGTGCTCGACCTGCAGCAGACGTTCGACCGCAACGTTATCGAGCGCTTTGTGAACGCCTACCAGGAGGGACTGACGCCCAACCCGTGCATTATCTGCAACCGCCACATTAAGTTTGGCGCGCTGCTCGATGCGGCGCTGGACATGGGCTGCGACTACATCGCAACGGGACATTACGCCAAAACATGCCAGGCGGCAGACGGCACCTGGCAGCTACATCGCGGCGAAGATCCCAAAAAGGACCAGAGCTACTTTTTATATTCGCTTACGCAGGAGCGCCTGGCGCACACGATCTTTCCGCTGGCAGGCCTAGACAAAGAGCGCGACGTGCGCCGCATAGCCGCCGAGCAAGGCTTTACCAACGCCCAGAAGGCCGAAAGCGAGGACATCTGCTTTATTCCAGACGGTGACTACGCGGGCTATATCGAGCGCCGCTGCGGACATCCCGCTGCACCGGGCGACATTGTGTGGCGCGACGGCAACGTGGTCGGACGCCATAACGGCGCGTTGCGCTATACCATCGGCCAGCGCAAGGGCTTGGGCGTCGCGATGGCGCATCCCGTGTACGTAACGGGCGTCGAT
>CAJMPF010000065.1 GCA_905215195.1 uncultured bacterium
TGCCGCTGAGCTCGCAGAACAGATTCAGATACTTTTCCGCATCCTCCAGATCGCCCTTGAGCCAGAAGCACAGGTAGGTACGCGCCGCGTCGGCGGAGGCGTTGCCCTGAGTGGCGTGGCTCCAGTCGATCACATAGGGCGTGCCCTCCTCGGAGATGATCACGTTGGAGGGGCGGAAATCGCCGTGGCATACCTTGTTATGCTTGGGCATGCCCTCCAGGCGGGTGTGCAGATCATAACGCGTGGTCGCGTCCAGATCGGCCTGGCTGATCTTGCGGTTCATCTTATCCTTCAGGCGGCTGAGCAGCGGGCAGGTCTTGCTCTGCACCAGCAGCTGGGTTTCCACAAACAGGCGCAGGTACTCGTCCTTCTTTTCGGGATGCTCCTGCATCAGTTGGGACAGCGTCTTGCCCTTGATATATTCGGACACGATGGCCCATTTTCCTTCAATGGTGCATACCTCCAGCACCTTGGGAATGTTCAGCCCCGTCTCCTCGATGCGCGCCTGGTTGAGCGCCTCGTTGAGCACGTCCGCCTTGGAGTAATCGGAATCAAACACCTTGATGCACTTGTCCCCATCGCGGTATACGGTCTTGTTGGTGCGGACGGCGATTACACGGTCCAGATTCATGTTTTATCCTGTCCTTTCCTTGCACTGCGGCAATCAGTGGTCACCATAGTAGGCGTTCAGATACATTTGCTTGATTTCGCTCATCAGCGGATAACGGGGGTTCGCGCCCGTGCACTGATCGTCAAAGGCCTGCTCGGTCATATCGTCCAGGCGATCCAGGAAGTCCTTTTCGTCCACGCCGTAATCACGGATGGTGGCCTTGATGCCCACGCGGGCCTTGAGGTCGTTGACGGCCTTGATCAGGTTTTCCAGCTTTTCTTCATCCGTGCTGCCGCCCAGCTTCAGGTAGTCGGCCACCTCGGCGTAGCGCGCCAGCGTGTGGGGATGATCGTACTGCGGGAAGGTGCCCATCTTGGCGGGAGCCTCGGCCGCGTTGAAGCGCAGCACCTGCTCGATCATCAGGGCGTTGGCCACGCCGTGGGGCAGGTGATGGAAGGCGCCCAGCTTGTGCGCCATGGAGTGGCACACGCCCAGGAAGGCGTTGGCGAAGGCCATACCGGCCATGGTGGCGGCATTGGCCATCTTCTCGCGAGCCTCGGGATCGTTGGGGCCGTTGTCATAGGCGCGGGGCAGGTACTCAAAGATGACCTTCAAGGCCTTGAGCGCCAGACCGTCGGTGAAATCGGTAGCCATCATGCTGGCATAGGCCTCCAGCGCGTGGGTAACGGCGTCGATACCGCTGGCGGAGGTCAGGCCGCGGGGCGCGGTCATATGGAAGTCCGCGTCGATGATGGCCATCTTGGGCAGCAGCTCGTAATCGGCCAGGGGATACTTGACGCCCGTGCGCTCATCGGTGATAACGGCGAAGGGCGTTACCTCGCTGCCCGTGCCGGCGGAGGTGGGGATGGCGATGAAGTAGGCCTTTTCGCCCATCCTGGGGAAGGTGTACACGCGCTTGCGGATATCCATGAAGCGCATGGCCATATCCATAAAGTCGCACTCGGGATGCTCGTACATCACCCACATGATCTTGGCCGCGTCCATGGCGCTGCCGCCGCCCAGGGCGATGATGCAGTCGGGCGCGAAATCGGTCATCTGCTTGGCGCCAGCCTTGGCGCAGGCCAGGGTGGGATCGGGCGCGACGTCAAAGAACGTGGTGTGCTGGATGCCCATTTCGTCCAGCTTGTCGGTAATCGGCTTGGTGTAGCCGTTATGATATAGGAAGGAGTCGGTTACGATGAAGGCCTTCTTCTTGCCCATCACGGTCTTCAGCTCGCTCAGCGCCACCGGCAGGCAGCCCTTCTTCAGATACACCTTTTCCGGCGCGCGGAACCACAGCATATTCTCCCTCCGTTCAGCCACAGTCTTGATATTGAGCAGGTGCTTTACGCCCACGTTCTCGGATACGGAGTTGCCGCCCCAGGAGCCGCAGCCCAGCGTCAGGGAGGGCGCAAGCTTGAAATTGTACAGATCGCCGATGCCGCCCTGGGAGGCCGGGGTGTTCACCAGGATACGGCAGGTCTTCATACGGCCGGCAAACTCATCCAGCTTGGCCTGCTCGGTGAGGGTGTTGAGGTAAATGGAGGAGGTGTGGCCAAAGCCGCCGTCGGCAATCAGGCGCTCGGCCTTGCCAAAGGCGTCCTGGATATCGGAAGCGCGGTACATGGCCAGCACAGGGGACAGCTTTTCATGGGCGAACTCCTCGCTCAGCTCCACGCTGCTGACCTCGCCGATGAGGATCTTGGTATTCTCAGGCACGGTAACGCCCGCCAGCGCGGCGATCCTGGCGGCGCTTTGACCCACGATCTTGGCGTTGAGCGCGCCGTTGATCAGGATGGTCTTTCGCACCTTTTCGGTTTCTTCCGGGTTGAGGAAATAGCAGCCGCGGTACTGGAATTCCTTTTTGACCGCGTCGTAGATGTCGCCGACAATGGTGACCGACTGCTCGGAGGCGCAGATCATGCCGTTGTCGAAGGTCTTGGAGTGGATGATGGAGTTGACGGCGAGCAGCACGTCGGCGGTGTCGTCGATGACGACCGGGGTGTTACCGGCGCCAACGCCCAGGGCGGGCTTGCCCGAGGAGTAAGCGGCCTTGACCATGCCCGGGCCACCGGTGGCGAGGATGATGTCGACGTCGCGCATGACCATGTTAGTCAGCTCGATGGAGGGGACATCGACCCAGCCGATGATGCCCTCGGGGGCGCCGGCCTTGACGGCGGCGTCAAGCACGAGCTTGGCGGCGGCGATGGTGCACTTGGCGGCAGCCGGGTGCGGGGAGATGATGATGGCGTTGCGGGTCTTCAGGCAGATCAGCGTCTTGAAGATCGCGGTGGAGGTGGGGTTGGTCGTCGGGATGACGGCGCCCACGATGCCGATGGGCTCGGCGATCTTGGTGATGCCGTAAGCCTCGTCGCGCTCCAGGACACCACAGGTCTTGGTGTTCTTGTAAGCGTTGTAGATGTACTCTGCGGCGTAGTGGTTCTTGATGACCTTGTCCTCAAGAACGCCGCGGCCGGTCTCCTCGATGGCCATCTTCGCCAACGGGATACGAGCCTTGTTGGCGGCCATGGCGGCCTCATAGAAGATCTTGTCGACCTGCTCCTGCGTGTACGTAGCAAAAAGCGCCTGGGCCTCTCGCATCTGAGCGAGCTTGGCCTCAAGCGCCTCTACGTTGTCCACAATTGCGGGAGTAGTGTTTTCCGGTGACTTTTTCACCATTTGTGTCTCCTTGCGATCGGAGATTTACCCTACGCCTTGCATGATAGCAAGAAATTATTCGGCGAACGGTAAGATTCCTGTAAAAGGCACACTAAAACGCTTCAATAAACTGAAGCGTTTTAACTAAACTATCTACCAGTGCATCGCCCCGCTCATTGGGGACAGACTTAAATGAGTGCTTTCACTCATTTGGGACAGACATCGATTTGCCATTTTGCCGTTCTGGGCCTGTTATTGCCGCTCATTGGATATAAATAGGTTACAGGCTCAGCATTTCGCGTTGCGTCTCTCCTTTTAGGTGTTGCCTGTACAGTTTTGAAAGGAGAGGCTATGCCCCGATGTGCCCGCGCCGTTTCTCTCACCGGCTATTACCACGTCTATGACCGCGGCAATTCTAAACAGATAATTTTTGAAGATGACTCCGACCGCTATCGGTTCTTATCTGATATCTCGGACCGATTCGCTCGCCATGAAGTGGCGGTGTTGGCTTGGTGCCTTATGGACAATCACTTCCATTTGATGGTTGATGATCCGTTTGACAATCTTTCAAAGGCAATGCAGTGCGCATTGACGGCGTATGCTAAGTTTTTCAATGGGAAAACGGGGAGAACGGGACATCTGTTTGACAATCGCTATTCGCGGGTCGCGGTTGAGTCGGACACGCAGGCAGTGCAGCTGCTCGACTATATTCATCTCAATCCCGTGAAGGGTGCGCTTGACTCGCTCGAGGCGTACCGCTGGTCAAGCTATAAGGCATATCAGCTGGGCTATGATCCCTTTGACATCTGTGATGCGGCCCCTATGCTCGATGTTGTCGGAGGCTCCCGTCGCTATTGCGAGCATCTCAAGAAAGTTGGCGGGCGCATCTGGTCAGTGGAGGTTCTTCCGCGCCGGCGGATCCCCGATGAGGAGGCTCTTTCCGTTGCGCGCGAAGTCCTGCCGAGCATAGATCCTGCGCTACTCAAGGCCCTGCCACGCCCCGAACGCGATGCCTGCCTGCTGAGGCTCAGGCGGGCACATCTCACGGTCAAGCAAATTGCCCGTATCACCGGTATCGGCGCCACAAGCGTGACCAAGGCTACTGCAGGCTGGAAGGATGCAGCGTGAGATAGGGGCCGGAGCCGATCGGGACGCCGCATGCGTGCGTCATGTCTGTCCCCAATGCGTGAAAACACCCATCTAAGTCTGTCCCTAATGCGTGAAAACACTCATGTAAGTCTGTCCCGAATGAGCGCAAAAAGGCGCCCTCCGTAGGGGAGAGCGCCTTTGGTAAGTTCTATGTGAACGCGAGGTCTTTGACCCGGAGAGTCCGAGGTACTTGTTGGTAAGACCTTATTTAGGAGCGCGCAACCTTGCCAGACTTGAGGCAGGTGGAGCAAACGTTCATCTTGCGACGGTGGCCATCGACGACGACGTAGACACGCTGGATGTTGGGGCGGAACTTACGGTTGGTGACGCGGTGAGAGTGGCTGATGGAGCGACCGGCAACGGGGTGCTTACCGCAAACTTCGCAAACTTTGGACATAACTGACCCTCCTTGGGCGACAAACGAACATGTCGCGTTAACAAACAAGCCTGAACTATAGCACAGAAGTCGCTCCCTGTGCGCAATCTACACAGAGATATTCCTCTTTTGGCGATAGTGCCCACGCTACGGCCCTGGACGTAGATCCGATTTGCGTGCAGCAGAGGGGATTATGCCAGCTCGTGCGTGCGTTTTCAAGCTCGTCCCACAAATATATATAGGTTTATGGAGCATTGGGCTCCGTTTACGGATTGCTCTGTATTTATGCTCGCAATTAAGCTCGAGGTTGGCTACACTATCCCTTGACCATTAAAGGGGTACGAGATACCCACATGGAATTACATAGCTGCCAAAGAGCAGCCTTTCCTGTGGGTGTCTGGTCCGCTTTAAGCGGTCGGGCATCTATTTTTTTGACTGTGTCAGCAGTCAAGACATGTGAGGAAGGAGATCGATGGGCACGACTTCCCCCAAGGCGGTCATCATGGACGAGACCGCCGTCAATCGAGCGATGACTCGCATCGCGCACGAGATTCTCGAGCGCAACGAGGGCTGTGAAGACCTCGCTCTGGTTGGCATCGTCACGCGCGGCGACCTTCTGGCAAAGAAGCTCGCCGAGGAGATCAAGGAGATCGAGGGCGTCGAAGTTCCGCTCGGCAGCCTGGACATCAGCTTCTACCGCGATGACTACGCTACCAATTTCGCTCCCGCGATCCACGCTACCAACATTCCCTTTAGCGTCGACGGCAAGCGCGTCGTGCTGGTGGACGACATCCTGTATACGGGCCGTACCATCCGCGCCGCTCTCGACGCCGTCATGGACCTGGGCCGTCCGAGCCGCATTGAGTTGGCAGTCCTCGTTGACCGCGGCCACCGCGAGCTCCCCATCTCGCCGGACTTTGTCGGCAAGAACGTTCCCTCGTCGCATGAGGAGAACGTGCATCTATATATGAAGGAAGTCGACGGCCACACCGCCGTCGAGATCAACGACGTCGCGCCGGGCTCCCACGTGGGTTCTGCGCCGCTGGGAGGTGAGTAGTACCGTGGCGTTCAACCATAAGCACCTGATCGACATTACCGAGTACTCCGAAGAGGATATCAAGCTCATCCTCGAGACCGCCAAGGCGTTCTCCGAGGTCAACGAGCGTGCGATCAAGAAGGTCCCCACGCTCAAGGGCAAGACCATCGTCAACATGTTCAACGAGCCCTCGACGCGCACCCGCAGCTCCTTCGAGCTCGCCGAGAAGCGCCTTTCGGCCGACAGCCTCAACTTTGGCGGTTCCTCGACTTCTACGGTCAAGGGCGAGAGCCTCGTCGACACCGTCGAGACCCTCAACGCCTATAAGATCGACTGCATCGTCGTGCGCGACAAGCACGCCGGCGCGCCCTATATCGTCACGCAGAATTCGCCCGCGAGCGTTATCTGCGCCGGCGACGGCAAGCACAACCACCCCACGCAGGCCCTGCTGGACCTGTACACCATTTGGCAGCACAAGGGTGACTTCCACGGTCTGAAGGTCGCTGTCGTCGGCGATATCTCACACTCCCGTGTCTGCGGCTCGCTGATTCCCGCCCTTAAGATCATGGGCTGCGAGACCTACGCCGTCGCCCCCGGCACGCTGCTGCCGCCGGCGCCCGAGGTTCTGGGCTGCGACCACGTGACGAGCGACCTCGATTCCGTCCTGCCTGAGCTGGACGTCGTCTACATGCTGCGCGTGCAGCAGGAGCGCCTCGAGGGTGCCCCGTTCCCCACGATTCGCGAGTACCACAAGCTCTTCGGCCTGACCAAGGACCGCGAGAAGCTCATGAAGCCCGACGCGATCATCTGCCACCCGGGCCCCATCAACCGCGGCGTCGAGTTCGACTCCTATATGGCCGACCACCCGCAACGCTCCGTCATCCTGGAGCAGGTCTACGCCGGTATCTGCGTGCGTATGGCTATCCTGTATCTGCTGCTTGGAGGTGCCGATAATGGCCTTGCTTCTTAAGAATGCCCACGTCGTCGACCCGTCCGTCGAGCTTGACGGTGTCGTTGACGTCCTGATTGACGGCGACAAGATCGCCGAGGTCGGCGAGAATCTCGCCGTCGAGGGAGCCGAGGTCCGCGACCTTTCCGGCAAGTACCTCGTCCCCGGCCTGGTGGATATGCACGTTCACCTTCGCGAGCCCGGCTACGAGGTCAAAGAGGACATCGAGAGCGGCACCCGCGCGGCTGCCAAGGGCGGCTTTACCGGCGTGTGCTCCATGCCCAACACCGATCCCGTCACCGATAACGGCACTGTCGTGGAGTTCGTCAAGTCCCGTGCTGCCGAGGTCGGTCACTGTCGCGTCTATCCGTCGGGCGCCATGACCCGCGGTCTTAAGGGCGAGGCCATGTCCGAGATGGGCGATATGGTCGCCCACGGCGCCGTCGCCTTCACCGACGACGGTCGCGGCGTGCAGGGTGCGGGCATGCTCCGTCGTTGCATGGACTACGGCAAGATGTTCGGTAAGGTCTTTATGAGCCACTGCCAGGACGAGGATCTGGTCGGCTACGGCCAGATCAACGAGGGCAAGGTCTCGACCCGTCTGGCTCTCGAGGGTTGGCCGGCTGCCGGCGAGGAGCTCCAGATCGCCCGCGACATCGAGATCGCCAAGCTGACTGGTGCCAAGCTGCACATCCAGCACATCTCCACCGCCCATGGTCTGGAGATCGTGCGTGCCGGTAAGGCCGCTGGCGTTCAGGTTACCTGCGAGGCCACCCCGCACCACATGTTCCTGACCGAGAACGACCTGGACGAGACCTACAACACTTCGCTCAAGGTCAACCCGCCGCTGCGTACCGAGGAGGATGCCGAGGCCATCCGTCAGGGCGTCATCGACGGCACCGTCGACGTTATCGTCACCGATCACGCTCCCCACACCCCGTGGGAGAAGGCCCGCGAGTTCGAGCTTGCGCCCTTTGGCATGATCGGCCTCGAGACCTCGCTGTCGCTCGTACTCACCGAGCTGGTCAACACGGGCAAGATGAGCATGGGCCGTATGGTCGAGCTCATGGCCATCAAGCCGCGTGAGATCCTGGGCCTCGACCAGGTTCAGGTCAAGGCGGGCTCCGTTGCCGACCTGACCGTGTTCGACGCGTCCGCCACCTGGACGGTGGGCGAGGACGGTTACGAGTCGCGCGCCGAGAACTCCGGTTTTGCCGGCCGCACGCTCACCGGTCGTGCCACCGATGTGTTTGTCGGCGGTAAACAGACGCTTGCCGACGGCTGCATCTGCTAGCATAGCCTTATCGCTTTTGTGCGCGGCGCCCTTGCGGTGCCGCGCTTTCTGTTCGTTTGGACCATGCAACCGCATGGGGGATTGGAGCGTCTATGCCCACACCTTCCACTGCACGCATGCACGACTTCGAGGTCGTCTCGAACCGGGAGATCGCCGACGGCATCTTCTCGCTCGTCATCTCGGCCCCCAAGCTTGCAAGTGCGCTCAAGCCCGGCCAGTTTGTGAACATTGCCGTGCCCGGCGATGCTTCCTCGCTGCTTCGCGTGCCCCTGAGCTTCTATCGCGCCGACGCCGAGGCCGGCACTGTCGAGCTGTGGTACGCCGTCGTGGGCGACGACACCCGTCGCCTGTCGCAGATGGCCCCCGGCTCCAAGTCCAACCTGTTGGGCCCTGGCGGCCGCGGCTGGCTTGTTCCCGAGGGCACCAGGAAGGCGCTGCTCGTGGCGGGCG
>CAJMPF010000066.1 GCA_905215195.1 uncultured bacterium
GCTCGGAGCCGTAGCGCACATTCACTGTTGAGCTGTCCGCCCCATTGGGTTCAATCGACATGATGCCGGGCCAGTCTAGGCGCTCTGCCAAGGCGCGCGGCATGAGAAGCTTCGCGCTCCGCTCCGCCTGGGCGAGGGAGTCATGGAGGGTCGCGGGCTCCGGTGCGTGGCACACGACGGAGTCGTCGGTCAAGACCAGGCCCTCGATTTTATCCATGCGGTAGGTACGCTGTTCGTCGACCGCGACATCCCAGGCAATCAGATACGTTTGGTCGCCGTTTGTTGTGATGCGCAAGGGGTCGACCAAACGCTCGCGCGCTTGTGCGTCATCCATCGAGCGATACGAGATGCGGCAGCGAACGCCGTCCCGAATGGCGCAGCTCAGCTGCTGCCAGTGCGACCCGTGGTTGACGGTGTCAAAGACGCGCTGGTTATAGCCAAGCTCTTCGGGTAGAAGGGCATGTCGAATCCGAGCTGCCGCCTGGGGATCGATCCCCAACGATTCAAGTTCATGATTGAGCACAGCGCCCTCGGCGGCACTCAGACGCAGCGGCAGCACGCGCCCCGCATCACCGATGAGGACCACGCACTCGCCACGGCGTTCGCAGATAATACGTGCGCCCGATTCCCGGTCCGCAAGCGTCGAGACGATCTCGAGAATCTCGTCGAGCGATGCCCCCGTGATATCAAAGCGGCTGCAAAGCTCGTCTCGTGTCATGCCATTCTCGCCGGCGGCGTAGAGGGCCTCCATGATGTCGATGGCGCGCGAGAGTCTTTGCTCGCTGGTGAGTTTACGCACGGGCATGCTTGTGCACCGTCCTTTCGATGAGGTGATTCCACGCCCGCTTGAGAGCATCGGGGGCGACGGGCCTCATGCCATCCATGGCATGGGCCATGCAAAACGAGGCTGCGGCTTCAAAGTCGCGCACGTCAACGGTCCAGGTCCACTCTGCTTCGGTGCGCGTGAGTTCGCCTCGTCCGCGTGTGAGACCGCTGATCATATCAGCCTGCGCTTCACGCGCGAACGAGAACGTAGCCGCAACGGGTGGGCGGTCGGCAAAATCAAACTCAAAGAATAAGTAATCGTTGAGGTTGAAATCCGCAGGAATGGCGTAGGCCTTCGAAGGTCTCCAGGCGCGAACGATACGGTCGCAGCGGAATGTCCTGATGTCGTCGGTGGCATTGTCGAGGCCGCAGAAGTATGCCGTGCCCTCGCGCTCGAACATGCCGTAGACGCAAACGGTCCGCTCGCGTTGCTCGCCGCGTCCGTTTTGGTACAAAAAGCGCAGCGCGCAACGCTCGGCAAAGGCACTCCATACCGCATCGACGGCGGGAGAGCGGCGGATCGGGGCCTCTCCTGTCGTCGACATGCCGGTGAGGTAGGCAATCTTGGAGCGAATGTCGGCAAGCGGCGCGGCAAAGGTGGATGAGCCTGCTGCGAGTGTCTGGTCGATGGCATTGAGCAGGATGTCGGCATCGTCTGCGGTGATGAGGCCGCCTGCTGCAAAGGTGTGCTCGCGGTCGATTGTCCACGAGCTTTCCTCGGTCTCCTGCGCGCCGGCGGGGCGAACCTCCTTGATTAAGATGCCACGCTCGAGCAGTTTGTCACGATCGCGCCGAAACTTTCGCTTATCCGAGTCGATGTTGCCCGAGCCATATCCCAGGTCAGAATCCAAGACGATCTGCTCGGTCGTCAGCGGTTTGGGGGAGCTATTGAGCACAAAGAAAAGATTGAGGATGCGCTGAGCCGTTTTATCGAAACTGGGCTCCGAATTCCCCTTTTTAATTGTCGCGGTCGCGTCGCTTGCCGTCATAGAGTCCTCGCATGAGAAGGTGGTTTGCTGCCATGATTTTAGTCCGATATGGAGATTAGGCTATATCCTTGTCCGCTCGGGGCGTTAAGATGGCCCGAATTCGGTCGTTTGCGCTCGCTCGGGGTATACTTTCGACTATATACGGTTCTAATGTGCATGCATTGGGCCTATTTGTCGGATTATGGATGTGGAGCGCACATGGCGAACACCCAGAACTATATTAACCACCTGCTGCAGAACACCGGCATTACGCCGGCATGCAGCGAAGAAGAGCGCTTGGCTGCCGAGGATATCGCTCAGATCTTCCGCAACCACGGCTTTGATCCCGAGGTTCAGGAGTTCAATGCCCCGGCGCCCAGTAGATTGGCATTTGCCGTTACCGGTATTCTTGCGTTTGCCGGCGCCCTGCTGATGGGCATCGGCGGCGGTATCGGCTTGGTCGGCACCTTGCTGGCTATTGTCGGCGCCGTTCTTTACGTGCTCGAGCGCACGGGCCACCCCGTGGTTTCGCGTCTGGGCAAGACGGGCGTGAGCCAAAATGTCATCGCCTACCACAAGGCCTCGGGCCCGCTCGCGTCCCCGCGTAACCGCCCGGTGGTCGTTGTCGCACACTACGACTCTCCCCGTGCTGAGCTGCTCGCCCGCGAGCCTTATGCTTCGTATCGTGCGCTCATCGCCAAGCTGTTGCCCGTTGCCACGGTTGCCCCCGCTGCCGTTGCCATCCTGCGTATCCTGCCGCTCCCCGGCGCGCTCAAGGTTCTGCTGTGGATTGTCGCGATCCTCGCTTCCCTCGTTGCACTTGCCAACGCGGCAAACATCATCTCTAACCGCCATATTCTTCCCTATACGTCCGGCGCGGTGTGCAACAAGTCTTCTGTCGCCGCTATGCTCGGCGTTATGGACAACGTTGCTCCCTTCCAGGGCGAAAACGAGTTTCCCGACGATGTTCCGTTCGATACCTATTTTGGGGAGCAAAAGCGTCGTGCCGAGGAAATGGCGCGTGCAGCGGCGGAATATGCCGCGGCCCAGCAGCAAAACGACTACGGCAACACCATCGAGTATGAAGAGCCTACCTACGCCGAGGACGAATTCGGTCAGCCGATTGCTCCCGACGCTCAGACCGAGCCCGAACAGGGTGAGGCTTTCGACGAGCAAATCGAGGGCTTTGAGGGTGCGTCTGCCGACGAGACGCTGATCGGCGCTATCGTGCCTGAGGATCAGAATCAGGCTGCCCAAGCCGAAGAGTTCAATGACGAGGTTCCCGCTGCCGAGCCGGCGGAGGAGTCTGCCGAGCCCGAGCCCAAGCTCTATCGCAACGCCGCCGGCAACATCCGCTTTGGTTCGGATGCCATCCGTGCGCTCGGAATGCTTCCCGAGTCCTGCACGCTCGATTACGAGGAGGGCGAGGAGCCAACGTTTGAGCCCGAGCCTGCCCCCGTCGTGGCTGCGCCTGCGCCCGTTGTCGCTGCGGATGATGAGTCTGCCGCGGTTACCGCTGCCGTTGCCGATCCCGAGGCGGTGTCCGCGTTCGATCCCGCGGCAGGACTGGACATTTTGGCTCCCGCCGCGCCGGCGCAAGACGTTGCGGACGAGTCTGACGACGATTACGTTGAACAACCGAGGCGCGTGTCTTACGAGAGCGATACTGATTTCTCGGCCGAGATTCCCGCGGCAACGCCGCATGCCGACATTGCATCCGCGTTCTCGTCGATTGGCGCCAGCGCTTCCAACTTCTTTAAGGGTGCGTTTGCAAAGGGCAAGAAATTTGTCGACGATTTCGAGGAGAAGCGCGCTGCCGCACGCGAGGCTGCCGAGCAGGAGGCTATCGCTCAGCAGCAGGCAGCCGAGGCGGCACGTGAGCTCGCGGCGCAAGAGTTCGAGCAGAACGAGGCTATGCAGTCCGCGCCCGTCGAAGCCGCCGAAGCTACAACGTCCTTTGAGTCCCAGCAACCGGCGTCCGCGGATGTTGTTGAAGCGACGACGTCTTTCGAGGCTCAGCAGCACGTCGATAGCACCATGTCGTTTGATGCCGCGCAGTTCGATTCCACGATAACGTTTGAAAAACAGGGCACCGCGATTGCCGAGCCCCTTCCTGTTTCCGATGAGCAGGGCGACGCGGCAGACGATGACGAGCCTGTTGATGCTGCCGAAATCCAAGATGCCGCCGAGGACGAGTCCGTCGAGGCCAACTCTGACGAAGAGCAATACGCGGCAGCCGATCAAGGTGATTCGACCGAGGTCGAGCAGGAGGAAGTGCCTGCGGTTTCCGAGACTCCCGAGACGGATGAGTCGAGGCCTTACTCCACGCAGATTTTCACCATGCCGACCCCGAGTGGTTCCGGTGCCACGGTTGCCAATGTCGCTCCCACTCAGGACGAAACGGTCGATTCCCTTATGGCCCAGATTTCCTCCCAGGCATCGCCGCGTCCGCAGATGAATGTTCCCGATCCGGCGTCGGCACCGTCGCCTGCACCTTCCTCGTCTCCGCTGGCTTCGGTCCCCGATCCGTCGCTGCCGTCCATGAAGCAGGCAAACGTTGCGTCTCGCACGTCGCTGTTCGACCTTCCCGACCCCTCCGCACAGGTCAACGATCCCTTTGCTACTGCCCAGGGTCCCGAACCCACATCGGCACCCGTTGCGCCTCCTATGCCCGTTGCGTCGGGCGCGCAGCCGATCGAGACCATTTCGGCTCCCGCCCCGGCGGCACCCAAGTCTCGTAAGCGCGGCCTGGGTGGTCTGTTCGGCCGTAAAAAGAAAAACGAGCAGGACAGCATGAGTGACTGGCTGGGCGTCGAAGACGATTACGATGCCAAGAAGTCCGGTCGCGGTATCGGTTCGTGGGATAACTTCGAGGACGATAACGATGGCTGGAAGGGTGGCGCTACGTCTTCCGATGGCGCTTCTTCCGAAGATATGCTCTCGGCTGTCGCCTCTATGGGCGATGATGAGCTGCTTGGTCACGATATCTGGTTTGTGGCAACGGGCGCCTCGGATTGTGATGGTGCCGGCATGAAGGCCTTCTTGGCTTCGCATCGCGATAAGCTCCGCGGCGTATTCTTCATCAATCTTGAATCCGTCGGCGCCGGTAGGCTTTCGGTTGTGACGGTCGAGGGCGAACAACAGCTGCTCAAGGGCGATCGCCGCATCATGAACCTGGTCAGCAAGGTCTGCAAGTCGTTCCATGTCGATTGTGGCGCGCTCGAGATGCCCTATGCCAAGACCGATGCCTATGCCGCGCTCGAGGCGAGCCGCCGAGCCCTCACCATCGCCGGCGTGGACGGCACGCGTCTGGCTTGCGCTCGTACCGAGGACGACCTGCCCCACAATGTCAACCCGACGAACATTGCTACGGTATCCGAGGTCGTGACCGAGGTTATCCGCCGTTCGTAGACGGAGCTCTAAGGAGTCAACGTGTTTTCGTATATTAAGCGCCATTGGCCTGTCTACGTGATTTTGACCTTGATTGCCATTGCGTTAGGATTTGGGGCTGCCTACATCGTGGGTGCAAAGGGCTCGACCCCCGCCTCCGCAATCAGCGAAGAGGTGGAGCAAGAACAGAGCACGGGTGCCGATGGGATTCCTGAGTCCGAGCAGGCAATCGTTGATGGTGGATCTTCGTCTGCAGAGTAGATACGGCGATTTAAATGATTGAAAGCGGGCGAGCCGGGGGACTGGCTCGCCCGCTTTTTCATCGTGCTAGCGGTTCTTTGTGATCGACCTAAGGCGAGCGAACCATAGGGCTGCGGCACCCGAGGTCAGGAGCGCGGTGATGCAAGCGGCGATGGGAACTGATCCTGTTGCCGGTAGGTCCTGCGGTAGGGTACAGCGTTGAATGACACGGTCCTCGTCATGTGACTCAAGTTTATCGCCGCCGCCGTTGCGGCAAAGATCGACGCGCGCGCTGTTGGTGAGTGCGGTTTGGGGCGTATAAGCCGACGTTGCCTGCATGTGCACGACTGCGCCCCGAGCGTCTGTGCCAAGGATTGCTTTGGCATCGTCAAGGTCGTCGTGCTCATCTTTGAGATCATCGCGGGTCCAAGAATCCGCATCGCTTCGAGTCGTAAAGTCGGCGGCTACCGCACCGTATTCAATTCGAATGCCCGTTACGACGGTATTGGATGCAAGGTCGAGCTCTTCCGCCTCGAGTGTGGTGGATTCCGTGGTCGAGACATCCGCCTTCCAGAGGCGCCAGCCGTCGTAATCGACGAGGCGACAGTCCTCACCAAGGCTCTCTTTTACTTCGTCGGACTCAAGCCAAGGATTTTCGTGTTCATCGTCAAGTGTCGCGTTCGCCGGCTCATCGACGTCTGTCGAGTCCAACGGCGTCGTGCGATACCACACGTTGCACAGACCGTTGAGGTCGCCGATGGCGACGGGGGTTTCGATTGAGATGAATCTCGCCGTGCCGTCTTTGGCGCACTCAAGATCATCGGTAATCGTAAACTCATCAACCCAAGTAGCGGAATCGTTTCGAGCATCGATGGTATAGGAGAAAAGCCCATCACTATTGGTTTGCGTCCTGGCGCGGTTTTTACCATCGCCGTTAGCCAACAGGCCCTTTTCGATAGGTTGGACAAGTTCCTGACGCTTGTCGACCTGCCCCTTGATCTCGATGGGCGCATCCTTCATCGCGACGGATTGGACTTCTCCCGTATCTTTTATTTCAAACGTTATCTCCTCGGCAAGGTCATAGGTCCGCGGAGACATCATTTCGCGCAACGAGTAGGTGCCGGGTGCAAGATGTTCGACGCGGTGCGGCTTGTCGGATGAGGTCCAGGAGTCTATTTCGGTTTTATCGGGACCATATAAGGTGAGGTGTGCGCCTTCCACTTCCTGCTCACCGCTTGAATCGACCTTGGAGATATCAACCTTGGTGTAATCGTCGGATACGTTAAGCCGTGCTTCTACAACGGGTGTTTTCTGGTCGGCATAAGTAAGGTCGACAATATGGGATGTCCGATCGAGTAAGAAGCCTGCCGGCGCTTGAGTCTCGACAACCTCGTAGCGTGCGGTGCCAGATCCCAGCGGGAGGTCGTCCGCGCGTGCTTCTCCAGTTTCATCCGTCGTGACGGTAGCGACAGTCTCACCGTCGAGCGCGGCAATGCTACCGTCGGGGCGCACGATATCACCCGAGGCACGGATCTCAAAGACGGCGCCCGCGAGGCTGCTGCCGTCTACGGCATCGGTTTTAACGATCCTGATGTTTCCGGTCGCGGCGTGGTCATAATACGAGGCGATTGCAACGGGCGTTAGGTTCATGTCGGCGGGTATGTTTACCTCGATCTCTTCGCCGACAAGATAGGGCTCTTTGGCCGAGGTTTCGCGTACATAATAGGTGCCCGGCACGAGCGATTCGGGCAGTGTGACGGTCCCGGTCGCGTCAGTCGTAAAGGTGTCCATTACGTTATGTGCTGGATACCAGCAAGTTTGTGAGACAGGTTCGTGATTGCTGTCTAGGAGTTGGAAGGTGAATCCGGCTAGTGGAACAGAAGCGCTTGTTTGGGCATCGCGTTTTACAATCTGGAGGTGCGTCGACAGAGCGTGGTTGTCCACGATATATTGAAGCTCGGCGCCGTTGGAAATCTGATTGGCCCCGACGGTCCATTCCCCTGCACGTTTAAAACCCTCGGGGACGGTTTCCGGAACCTCGCGAACCGTGTAGCCGGCACGGTCGTATGGGACGGCTCCGTGGACACCGGCGGGTCGCTTACCTGTGCCGAACCATGCTTCGGGCTGGTCTTTGGTGGAGGCAAAGCCATAGACGTTTGTGGTCAGTGTGCCAACAACCTGCTGAGAGCTGTTGCTGACAACCTCAAAGACAACACCTTCCGCCGGCTGCTCCAGGCCGGATTGGTCGCTATTGCCGTAATCCTTGAATTTGGAAATCTCAAGGTTAAACGCAATGGGGGTATCGGAAACGCGAGATTCGATCTCGACCACGCCTGAATCGCCGAGCTGGTCGGCTCCAACGGTATAGGTCCAGCTGTCGTTGGATGGCAGGTAGCCCTCGGGGGCTTTTGATTCGTAGATGGTAAAGGTTCCTAAGGGGACATCGGCGAGGGTGGCCCGACCGCTTTCGTCGGTCGTGAGGATTTGTGCCCATCCAGGGGTTGATTGTGACACACACGTGAACTCTGCTCCTGCGAGTGAAGAACCCACCTGGGGGCCGGCATTCGTCGCGGCATCGAGTTTTACGATATGCAGGTTGATGATGCCGGGCTGTTCATCAATGGCGACCTGTCCACCGTCATTCCCCGTGGTAAAGGCGATGCGATCACGACGGGGGACATAGCCGGCCGGCGCCTTCGTTTCAACTAGGTAGTATGCAGTGTTGGGCAGAAGAGTTGCTTGCGCCCGACCGTTGCTGTCCATCTGGATGGTGCCGACACGCGCGCCGCTGGCGCTCTCAAAAATATCGAATGTTGCCCCGTCAAACTGATTAGTATTGTTTCCGCTGGTAATGGCAGCGTTTGCAGACTGCTTTTGGAAGGAAACAGAGACCGCCGGCAGTACATAGAGCATGTCTTGACGTCTGCTGCCGCCCGATACGGTTCCTAGATAGCGCCGCGCGCGGTGCGGTGCGGCTTTGATGCTTCCTGATTTTGCGCTGTCGTGGAGCCACCGCGCCGCCGCCACGACTTCATTGTCAGCGGTAAAGTGTCCGCTCTTGGTTTTGCCCTGAGCGGTCGTGTAGG
>CAJMPF010000067.1 GCA_905215195.1 uncultured bacterium
GTTCCGAGGTGTCCGCACTGCTGGGCCGTATGCCCTCCGCCGTTGGTTACCAGCCCACGCTGGCAACCGAGATGGGCGACCTCCAGGAGCGCATTACCTCGACCAAGACGGGCTCCATTACCTCCGTCCAGGCTGTCTACGTCCCCGCAGACGACCTGACCGACCCGGCGCCTGCCACGACGTTTACGCACCTCGACGCCACCACGGTTCTTTCGCGTAGCATTTCGTCGCTCGGCCTGTTCCCGGCTATCGACCCGCTCGCGTCTTCCTCCGACGCTCTCGATCCCTCGATCGTTGGCGAGGAGCACTACCGTGTCGCCGTCAAGGTCCAGGAGCTCCTGCAGGAGTACTCCGACCTTCAGGACATCATCGCCATTCTGGGTATGGACGAGCTGTCCGAGGAGCAGCGCCTTACGGTCAACCGTGCCCGTAAGATTCAGCAGTTCCTCTCGCAGTCCTTCCACGTCGCCGAGAAGTTCACCGGCAACCCCGGTGTCTACGTCCGCGTCGAGGATACCGTCCGCTCTTTTGCCGAGATTGTCGACGGCAAGGCCGATGACCTGCCCGAGCAGGCTTTCCGCTATGCTTCCACGATTGAGGACGTGCGCGAGCGCGCCCGCAAGATGGGGGAGAAGTAGGTTATGCGTATCCGCATCGTGTGCCCCGTGAGCTGCGCCTATGAGGGCGACGCTGCGTTTGTGTCGATTCCGTCCACGGATGGCGAGTTTGGCGTCCTGCCTGCTCACTCCAGTGAGATCTGCACGATCGACCGCGGTTACGTTCGCGTTTCCGATAAGGCCATGGGCACTGTCGACCACACGTTTGCCGTGGCCGGCGGCTATGCCCAGGTTGCGGACGATGTCGTGACCGTTCTCGCCGAGCGCGCTTGCGATTTGGCGACCGTCGATGCCGACAAGCTTAAAGCTGATATTCAAGGTTTTGAAGAGAAGCTGGGTAATTTGTCGGAGGATGATGCACGCCGCGCCTACCTCTATAATGAAATCGCATGGTGTAAGCTCAAGCTTGCCCAATAGTCAAACGATTTAGCGTTCGACCATTTGCGAACACATCATGCCCGGGATGGCCCAGCCATCCCGGGCATGCTTTTTGAAAGGGTAGACCTTGGATATTATCCGCGTTGAGGGTGGCCACGCCATCGGAGGCTCCGTGCCCGTTTCGGGCGCCAAGAACTCCGCACTCAAACTCATGGCGGCAACGCTTCTGGCGCCGGGCAAGACGACGCTGCAGAACGTGCCCGATATTTCCGATGTCCACGTGATGGGCAAGGTGCTCAAGGGCATGGGCGCTACGATCGATGTTCTCGACGAGCACACGCTCGAGATTGATACCTCTCGGGTCGATTCTTGGGAGGCCCCTTACGAGCTCGTTGCCAAGATGCGTGCTTCCACCGCCGTCATGGGACCCCTGCTGGGTCGCTTCCATCGCGCCAAGATCGCCATGCCGGGCGGCTGCAACCTGGGTGCTCGCAAGATCGATATGCACATTCTTGGTCTTGAGGCCCTGGGCGTTGAGTTCGATACCGCCCACGGTTACATCAACGCTAATGCGCCCCAAGGTCTGCGCGGTACCACCGTCACGCTCGAGTTCGCCAGCGTCGGTGCGACCGAGAACCTCATCATGGCCTCTGTGCGCGCACAGGGCACCACTGTTATCGACAATGCCGCCCGCGAGCCCGAGATCGTCGATCTCGCCAACATGCTCAACGAGATGGGCGCTAAGATTGTCGGCGCCGGTACGCCTGTCGTGACCATCGAGGGCGTGGAAGAGTTGCATCCTGTTACCCATCGCGTAGTGGGCGACCGCATCGAGGCCGGTACCTTTATCGTCGCCGGTGCGCTGATGGCCGACGATCGCGGTGTCGATGTCACGGGCTTTTGCCCCATTCACTTGGGCATGGTGCTCAAGAAGATGGAGCTCATGGGTATCGACTGCAAGCGCGTCGAGGATGGCGTCCATGTGAACCGTGCCGAGCGTATCAAGCCGGTCGACATCCAGACGCTTCCGTTCCCCGGCTTCCCGACGGACATGCAGGCGCAGATTATGGTGCTCTCCGCCCTTGCCGACGGCAGTTCCGTTATTACCGAGAACATCTTCGAGAATCGCTTTATGTTTGCCTCTGAGCTGGTGCGCATGGGTGCCGACATTCGTATCGAGAGCCATCATGCCATGATTCATGGCGTCAAGGGCTTCTCGGGTGCACAGGTTACCTCGCCCGATCTGCGTGGCGGAGCGGCCCTCGTCGTAGCGGGCTTGATCGCCGACGGGACGACCGAGGTTTCGGCCATCCATCACATCAAGCGCGGCTACGAGCAGTTTGTCGAAAAGCTGCAGGCGCTCGGCGCGCATGTCGAGCATGCTACCGTCCCCGATCCCGTCATCTACTAATACAGGTTGCCTATGTTTAATAAAAAGCCCCTCGCGGATACCACCGCTCGAAGACCCTCAACTGGTGCGCAGGCCAAGATCTACAGTCGCGATAACGTGGCTCGCTATTCCGAGCGCGCTCGTCAACGTCGTCGTAGCCACACGATTCGTCACGTCGCGCTCATTGTCGTGCTTGGCGTGCTGCTGAGTGCCACTACCGCTGCCGGCCTGTGGTTTGCCACCATTATGGGCAAGCTCGGCGATTCTAATGTCATTACCGACAATCTGCGTCGGGTTCTGGTTGACACCGATGAGGCAAAGGATCCGTTCTACGTGCTGCTTCTTGGCACCGACGGCCGTCCGGGCGAGGATACGTATCGTGCCGACTCGATTATCCTGGCACGCATCGACCCCACGCAAAAGCAGGCGACGCTCATTTCCGTTCCGCGCGACACCAAGGTCGAGTACAAGGGCGAGACCATGAAGATCAACGCCTGCCATACCGTTGGCGGCGCCGAGGCCATGGTCGAGGCTGTCAACGAGCTGTGCGGTGTTCAGATTTCCCACTATGCCGAGGTCAGCTTCGACGGTATGCAGGCGCTGATTGATTCGGTTGGCGGTATCGACATTAACGCAACCGATGATGTTGACGACCCCGAGCACCTGGATATTAAGATTACCGCTGGTCAGCAACATATGGACGGCGCCACCGCCCTTACCTATGCCCGCTGCCGCTACACCTATGCCGACGGCGATTACACGCGCATGCGCCATCAGCGTCAGGTGCTTGGCGCCCTTGCCAACCAGATTCTCAATAACTTCGATGCCACGAAGATCTTTGGCCTGGTTAATTCGCTGTCCGATATGCTCGTAACCGATATGAGCGTTCAGGATATCGTGGCTACGGTCAACGCCATGCGCGGTATGGATGTCGACGGTATCTACTCGGCCAACCTGCCCTCGTACGCCGACGACAGCACCATGATTGACGGTGTGAGCTACGTCTTTGTCTACGAGGACGAGCTCAAGGAAATGATGGAGCGCGTCGATGCCGGCAAGGATCCCAAGGGTCCCAACACCATGGGTCTTTCCGACGGTTCCAGCTCTACGATCGGCGACCTGAACAACAACACGTCTGACGACTACGCAAACGGTACCGCAACCTCATCGGTCAGCTCTGACGATTCCGATGACTCAAGCGATTCGAGCGATTCGGACTACTACGAAGAGCCCACCGGCGACGGCAACGGCTACGAAGCTAACTACTAGAGTTACGCGGTTTTACCAAACCGCGTAACCAGTTGACGCTGCAAACCCGCCAGAGCGGCAATCTGCCTTTCAACTTCGGCGGCATGATCAAAAGATCAATGCCACCTCGTTTCAAGGCACCTTGCTCGCTCTGGCGGGTTTTCGCTGTCGGTGCCAAAACATCGGCGTAACACTTGGCACATGGGTAGTCATTGGGGACGTTCTTAAACGACTGGTCAAAGGGGGCACTCTTGATGCACTTGGCACTTGGGGACGTTCCTTTTGTACCGGCAGTTTGGGACACTCCTTGCTTCAAGAGGCTGGCGTGCGTCAACCTATTCTCGTTGCAGTAAAAAAATCGCCCCGTTCTTGGTTGAGGACGGGGCGATTCGTCTTTTGGACTTGTGCAGCCAGGCTTATGCAAAGCGGGCGACGAGCTCCTGGAGCACGTCGGTCATCTTGACGAGCGAGCTGACCGGGACGAACTCGTTGACGCCGTGGTAGCAATAGCCGCCGGTGGAAAGGTTGGGGCAGGGCAGACCGCGGAACGACAGCTGGGCGCCGTCGGTGCCGCCACGAATCGGCAGCACTTGGGGCTCAACGCCGCAAGCAAGGTAGGCTTCCTTGGCAACATCAATAAGCTCGGGATAGTCACGAACGATCTCGGCCATATTTCGATACTGCTGCTTAATCTCGACCGTCACGCGCTCCTCACCCAGACGCTGGTTGAGCATCGAGGCGGCGGCATCAATAAGGTCGAGTTTCTGCTGGAACTTGGCGGCGTCATGGTCGCGGACGATATAGCGCGCTGTGGCGTGATCGACGGTCGCAGATACACCCTCAAGGTGATAAAAGCCCTCGTAGCCTTCCGTATACTCCGGGCGCTGCGCGTAGGGGAGCAACGCGTTGAAGTCGCAGAACAGATTGCCTGCGTTGACCATACGGCCCTTGGCGTCGCCCGGGTGGATGGACTGGCCCTCAAAGCGGACGGTCGCCTCGGCGGCGTTAAAGCACTCCCACTCCAGCTCGCCGATGGGGCCGCCGTCGACCGTGTAGGCGTACTTGCAGCCAAAGGCATCGATATCCAACAGCTCGGCTCCGTGGCCGATCTCCTCGTCAGGGCAGAAGCAAATGCCGAGTGTGGGATGGGGCAGAGAAGGGTCCTGAGCGATACGCGCGACAAGCGACATGATCTCGGCGACGCCTGCCTTGTCGTCCGCGCCCAGCAGCGTGGTGCCATCGCTGCAGACCAGGTCCTCACACGCGAGGTCGTTCAGGGCGGGAAGCTTGGCGGTACTCATGGCAACGGGTTTACCGTCAACCGTGCCGCAGACCAGGTCGCCGCCTTCGTAGTGCACGATGTGCGGCTTCACGCCGGCGCCCGGTGCAACTTCGGTGGTGTCGAGATGGGCGATCAGGCCCAGGGCGGGCTTGTCCTCAGCGCCCGCACTTGCTGGGATATGCGCGCAGACATAGGCGTGCTCGGTCACGTGAGCATCTTCCGCACCAAGCTCGCGCAGTTCTTCAGCCAGTACGTTGGCAAGGTCAAACTGAACGGCGCTCGAGGGTACCTGGTCGCAGTTTGCATCCTCGGACTGCGTGTTGATCTGGACGTAGCGCAAAAAGCGCTCGAGGACATCGGGGCTCGTGGTGGTGTTTTCCATAAAGACCGCTCCAATCTTGGTCGTCGTGTGCAACAAGAACTCTAGCACGGTATGCCACGGCATACCACGACGCTTGGATGGGGTAGAATCAGCCATTGAATGCAGAAGGGACGGAAGATCATGGATACGACAAATAGCTCGCGCGAACTACATCTGACGGTGGCGAACGAAGACTACTTGGAGTGCATGGTTCGCATTGAAAGCGAAGAGGGGGAAACCAACGGCGTGCGATCGGTCGACATCGCGCAGCGCCTTGGCGTCTCCAAGGCATCGGTCAATAAAGCGGTTTCGGCGCTCAAGGCATCCGAACTTGTCGAGCAATCGCACTACGGCAAGGTAGTCCTGACCGATCGCGGCCGCGAGGTTGGTACGGCTATCTGGTACCGTCATCGCCTCATCCGCACGTTTTTGGTTCAGGAGCTCGGTGTCGAATTTGAGCGAGCCGATTCCGAGGCCTGCATGATGGAGCATGCGCTTTCCGAGGACACGATGAACCGCTGGCTCGCCTATCTCGAAAAGCAGGGAATCAGCGTCGAGGAATAGCGGGATATATATGGATACGAGTTATTACAACCGCTTTGGTGCCGAGGAACTTGCGCGCCGCTTGTCGAGCGAGACCTTGTTGGCGCAGGGTCCCATGGGCAGTGTTCTGTTGAGTGAGTACGATGCCGCCGACATTCCACCGGCGTTTTGGAATCTGGCAGAGCCGCAGACCGTTTCTCGTATCCATCGCTTGTATGTCGCCGCCGGCGCGCAGGTGCTCATTACCAACACCTTTCAGGCATCGAGCTATGCCCTCAAGCACGACCAGATTGCGCCGTCCGTGGCGGAGGTCAATCGCGGGGCCGTCGACGATGCCCGCCAGGCGCACCCTCAGCTGCTGCTAGGCTCGATGGGCCCGATCGGTATTGAGTGGTTTGCTGAGGACTCTGCCGAGTATCGTGAAATCCGAGGCATTGCGCGCGAACAGGCGCACGCCTTGCTCAATGCCGGCGTTGACGGTCTGCTGATCGAGACGGTGACGTCTATCCGTAATTTGCAGCCCATACTTGCCGGCGCTCGAGATGCCGCCGACGGCATGCCTGTTCTGGTGAGTTTTGTCGTTGACGATAAAGGCGACCTGTTGGGCGATGGCCTCAACATCGAGGCAGCCGTTTTGTACGCCGAAAAACACGGCGCAAACTCGGTTGGTGTTAATTGCTGTTCGCTTGCGGCCGCGAACACGGCGGTGCCCAGGATGGTTGCATCGGCGACTACTCCCGTCACGGTGCGTCCCAACGTAGGCGATCCGGTCCAGACTCAGGATGGCCCCGTATGGCACGAGAACCCCGAAGCTTTCGCGCACGCATGCATCGAATGGAGACATGCCGGTGCCGCAATGGTGGGCAGTTGCTGTGGAACCACGGCAATCACTACGGCCGCGATGGCCGAGGCGCTCGATATATAAAGGGCAAAACCGCTCCATACGAGGCGTTTTTTTATTGCTTGCATGTCCTCGGCAGCATTTGCCCAAATGGTGAATGCTGGTGCCGGCAGGTTGCCGAGTGCATGTTGCGGGTATACCCCATGCGTACCATGATCCAAACACTGTGAGGTGTCTGCGCGTGTGCGCGATAATTCATTTTGGAACTGACGGTTGGCGCGCTCGCGTCGATGAGGACTTCACTGCCGATAACGTTGCCCGTATCGCCGATGCCGTCGGCGAGTTGTGGCAAAAGACCAATCCGGGCAAAACGGTATATATAGGGTTCGACACCCGGCCCCTGGCGCGCGAGTTCGCTGAGCTTGCGGCGGGCGTGCTAGCAGCGCACGGGCTAGACGCCGTGCTCGCTTCGCGACCTGTCCCGACCCCTGCCCTTACGTGGGCGGCGGCTTATGACGGTGAAGCGTGCGGCGCGCTCATGGTGACGGGGTCCCATCATCCGCAGGGCTATCTGTGCCTCAAGATTCGCATGGGTGACGGCTCGACCGCCAACCAGGATGTCATCGAAGAGCTCGAAGAGACTATGGCTCCCGAGCCAATGGGGATCGAGGGGCAATATCGCACCGCGGATATCATTCCTGACTATATGCAGGCGGTGGCATCGTTTGTCGATGCCGAAGCCATCCGCGCCGCGCACTTGCGCGTGGTTGTCGATCCCATGGGCGGCGCAGCCCAGGGCTATCTAGCCGACTTGTTGCGCGAGCTTGGCGTTGAGGTGCACGAGATTCACGCCGGGCAGGCGTCTGACCAAGAAGATATCTGCCCCGACCCCGTTGAACCGTGGGTGGACGCTTGCGAGCGCACGGTTATCGAGGACGGAGCTTGCGCTGGCCTGGTGACCGACGGCGACGCCGACCGTATCGGCGCGGTTGACGAGCGCGGCAGATATATACATCCGCATCAGATCATGGCGCTCGTTTTGGGCGACTTGGTTCAATTTCGTAATTTGGAGGGGCGCGTCGTCGTCAATCTTTCATGCTCGACGCTCGTGCGTCGCATTGCCGAGGCGCTTGGCTGCCGCGTGACCGTCAAACCAGTCGGTTTCAAATATATAGCGGCGGAGATGAAGAAGGGCGGCGTCCTCATGGGCGGCGAAGAAGCCGGTGGTATCGGCATCGCCGCGCATATGCCCGAGCGCGATGGAATCCTCGCCTGTCTGATTCTGTGTGAGCTTATGGCAAAGACGGACGCGCCTTTGGGCGTTCTGGTCGACCAACTCGAGGACAGTTTTGGTAAGACGAGTTACGGTCGACGCGACTTGCGCCTTGAGGCCGAAGATGCCGAAACGTTACGAACCCTGCTGCCGGGCGTAAACCCCAAGTCGATTTGTGGCAAGGTGCCGCAAAACGTTAGTCATATGGACGGCTTGCGTCTGTCATTCGAGGATGACACGTGGCTGCTGGTCCGTCCTAGCGGGACCGAACCAGTGGTGCGCGTCTACGCCGAGGGGTTCTCGGTGGAAGAACGTGATGAGTTGCTCGATGCTGGCTGTGCTTTAGCTAGGGGGACGTATCCGCTTTAACCATGAGACTGCCTTATATAAAGAGATGCTCGGCGAGCGGTAGGTAACGGCTGGCAAACGTTAGTCAGATCCTAAACTGTGTAGGAAATGTGTACGCCCAGATTCC
>CAJMPF010000068.1 GCA_905215195.1 uncultured bacterium
ATCGCCATGGGCGCCATGGGTTCGGATGCCGCCATTGAGGCCGCTGATGTGGTCCTCATGGACGACGACCCCATGCAGATCCCCAAGGCCATTAAAATCTCCCGGAAGTGCCTGGGCATCGTCTACCAGAACATCGTCTTTGCCATCGGGGTCAAAGGGGTCTGCCTGGTGCTGGGGGCCCTGGGCATCGCCAACATGTGGCTTGCCGTGTTCGGCGACGTAGGCGTGGCGATCATCGCCATCCTGAACGCCATGCGCGCGATGGGTGTCAAGAACTTGTAGCGTTCGTGGGCTGTCCGGCCGGGGCCGGGCTTAGTTTTGAAAACGTCCTCGACCAATGAAGTGCCCCCGTTCTGCTCCTTCGGAGCTACGAACGGGGGCACTTCTGGTCTGACGCTCCTATTTGGCAAGGTGTTTTTTAGAATCCATTTTGCGCTCGGCCTCGAACGCCTGCCTGTCCCAATTGAGCGGGAGCCCCGCCTCGACCCACGCCTCGTAGGCCCTCCTTATGGGCTTGAGCTCCCTTTGGCCCCTCTCCAGCATCGAGATGTACTTCTCGCTGGTGCCCAGTATGGACGCCGCCCTCACCTGGCTGACCTTCGCCGCGCGCCTGGCCGCCACGAGTTCCGAGGCGTCCTCGGGCCTCCTGATCTCGTGCGGGCGCATCAGCGCCCGGTACGCCTCCCTGGCCACGTAGCGCTTGAGGCACCTCATGACCTCCCTGTCGCTCTTCCCCCGCGCCCTCGCCCTCTCGGCGTACTCGGCGGTCTCGGGGTCGCGCATGACCCTCTGCCTCGCGATCTCGTGCAGCGCGCTGTTCGCCTGCCGGTCGCCGCCCCTGTTGAGCCTGTGCCTCACGGTCTTCCCGCTCGAGGCGGGGATGGGGCAGGCCCCGCATATCGCCGCGAACGACGCCTCGGAGCGCAGCCTGCCCGGGTTGTCCCCGGCCGCGACCGCGAGCTTGGCCGCGCTCACGGGGCCGCACCCGTACATCGCCAGCAGCGCGGGGCAGTTCTCCTCCAGGGACGCCTCGATCGCGCGCTCCATGTCGAGCGCCGCGTCGCGCGCCGCCGCCCACAGGTCCGCCAGCGCGCCGAGCGCGGCGCCCAGCGCGCCCTCGGCGCGCACGGAGGGGAGCTCCTCCATCAGCCTCGGCCCCGCCATCCCGCGGAACCTCGACCTGAGCCCCTCTGGCGCGGTGGTGAGCAGCGACCTCGCGGTGTTGATCGCCGAGGTCCGCGCCTTCACCGCCCCGGAGCGCGCCGCGAGCATGCAGCGCACCCCGTCGACCCACCCGTCCTGGCTCTTGGGGGTCCCGAGCTTTGAGCCGGACATCGCCGCGCGGGCGGCCCTCTCCGCGTCCGCCTCGTCGCACTTTCCCTGCCCCGGGCGCCTCCTCTGCATCCCCGCCGGGGAGAGCGCCTCGCGCACGGGCATCCCCAGCGACGCGAGGTGCCTGGTGAGGCCCGCCCCGTAGGACGACGTCCCCTCCATCGCGA
Organism: uncultured bacterium; assembly: GCA_905215195.1. GTDB lineage: Bacteria > Actinomycetota > Coriobacteriia > Coriobacteriales > Coriobacteriaceae > Collinsella. The sequence continues at coordinate 1,500 of CAJMPF010000068.1, forward strand.
CGCAGGCCGGCTCCCCGGCCGCCGCGATCGCCCCGGCGAGCGCCTCGTAGCCCGCCGCGTCGGCGGGGAACCGGCGGGACAGGACCCTGCGGCCCCTCCAGTCCAGGACGCACAGCCAGTGCGAGTCGGCGTGGGTGTCGACCCCGCAGAAGACCGGCCCGCGGGCGCCGGGTGTCGATTCGGCTCTCATGTCTCGCTCCGTTCTTTCCGTGCTCGCCTGGACCGGGCAGACGGCACACTGACGGGGCGCGATAGAATGCGGTTGATCGGGTCCGCGGTATCGCTCCATGCTCCTATTAGGTCATGCGGCGGTCTCGGCTCGCCGCGGCCCGCGCGGGACATGTCAGGAAACGAGGGCAGCCCTGTGGGCGCCAGCGGAATGTGGGGTCACCGCGCGGTCCGCATCTGATGGTGTCGACGTCAATGGTATACGGGTGCATCATCGACGTCTTCAATACAGAAAATATCAGTGCGGAGTGTTCTGGGAGGTAGCCCAAACAGCCCCGGCGGGGGTCCTGTGTAGTCACCCTTTAGGCGGAACTCTCCTAATTATTTGGATGAGTCGTTTACTTACTTGTGCTGTTACCGTCTTCCCGCTGTTGTTGGGGTATGCTTTGTTCGTATGTAAACGTATGACATGTTGATGGGGGAGGGTGCTATGGCTCGCGAGAGTGCTCGTTCTAAGGATACGGCTAAGCCTGGCATCAAGGAAGTTGCAGCGGTGGCGGGGGTTTCGCCTACTACGGTATCTCGCGTGCTTAATAATCGCGGCTATATTAGCCAAGAGACCCGCGATAAGGTCCATGCCGCGATGAAGCGCATCAACTATACGCCCAACGATATCGCCCGTGCCATGCTCAACGGTCGCCTGAATCTTATCGGTATGATCGTCCCCTATGTCAGCAGTCCGTTTCATGCCCAAGTGGTTCAAGTCATTGAGCATACCCTGGCCGAAAACGGTTTTAAGATGCTGCTGTGCAATAGCGCCAATCGACCCGAGCTTGAGCGCTCTTATATCGACATGCTTCGACGCAATATGGTTGATGGCGTCATCGTCAACTCGCTTAATATCGGTGCCGAGGCGTATGCCGAGATGGGCTTGAGTCTGGTTGGTATCGACTGCGACCTTGGCGAAGCCTCTGTTCAGATTGCGAGCGACAGCTATAGCATCGGCGAACTTGCCACGCGTCGCCTGATCGATGACGGATGTTCACGCATCCTGTGCCTGCGCAGCAATAGCCGCATGCGCATGCCTGCCAATAAGCGTACCGATGCCTACCTCGATGTTGTTGAGCAGGCCGGTTTGCCCGCGCTTGTCCGTGAGGTCGAGTTCGTTAAGCCCGACGACGAAAAGAGCGCGGTCGTTGCGAAGATCCTCGATGAGAACCCCGATATTGACGGCATCTTTGCGGGAGACGACACGATGGCGGCTATCTGTCTTAACGTGATGAAGCAGCGCGGCTTGAGCGCTCCGGGCGATATTAAGGTCGTGGGCGCGGATGGTGCCCGCCGCACTATGACGTTTATGCCTGACTTAACAACCGTACGCCAAGATATCGATCGTATCGGAGAGCTCGCGGCGCAATCCATCATTGCTCTTATTAACGGCGAAAAGCCCGAATCGAATATCAAGCTCCCCGTTGAACTCATTGAGGGTAAAACCGCGTAGTTCATCCCGTGCCAAAAGAATTCCTCAAACACCTCTGATGACCGTTCGCCGGCATATGTCAACCGTTTGCCGACGACTGGAACTGCGAAAAGACGTATTGGTGTGAAAACGTTTGACATATGAAAACGATTGACATATCTTGCAGTTGTACCGAGTTAGTATCTCGTGAGAAAGGAAGTCTCGGATGCACAAGGTGTATTACCAGCCTGAGGGAATTTGGGTAGGCGACATCATGCCGTACGGCGAGGACGGCACGTTCTATCTCTATCATCAGCGTGACACGCGAAACCCCGGACCTTTCGGAGAGCCGTTTGGCTGGGCACTCGCGACAACCAAGGACTTCGTCAATTACAAAGACTTTGGCGAGAGCCTTGAGCGTGGCGGCGACGAGGAAGTCGACCAGTATGTTTATGCCGGCACGGTGTTTAAGGTGGGCGACAAGTACCATGCGCTCTACACTGGTTGCAATCGCGATAAGGTCAAGGCACGCTTGATGAAGCAGGTTCTTCTTCACGCAACGAGTGACGACGCCGTCAAGTGGGAGAAGAACATCGCCGAGACGCTGCTTCCGCCCCAGGAGGGTTACGATGACCGCAACTGGCGCGATCCCTTTGTGCTTTGGGATGAGGAGAACGAAGAGTACATGCTCATCCTCGGCACGCGTGTGGGCGAGGACAAGCGTCTGATGACCGGTCGTCTGGTCAAGTTCACCTCCAAGGACCTGGATACCTGGGAGTTCCAGGGCGACTGGTGGAATCCGGGCCTGTACACCATGTTCGAGATGCCTGATCTCTTTAAGATGGGCGACTGGTGGTATCTGGTGTTCTCCGAGTACAGTGATGGCAACAAGACCCGTTACCGCATGTCTCGCTCTATCAACGGTCCTTGGATCACTCCTGCGGACGATTCCTTCGATGGCCGCGCGTACTATGCCGCGCGTACCGCATTTGACGGCGAGCGCCGCGTTCTCTTTGGTTGGGTTCCTACGCGTGACGAGGGCGGCGACCCCAGCTCTTACCTGTGGGGTGGCACCTTTATGCCCCTCGAGATCGTTCAGCGTGCCGACGGAACGCTCGGCACCAAGCTTCCTGACAGCATGCTTGGCGCCTTTGGCGAGGCTAAGGCAGTCGAGGCCTTTGAGCTCTCCTGCGAGTCGGGCAAGGTCGAGCAGGTGCTCGCTGCGGATGCCGGTTCCACCTATATGCTCGATGCCGACATCGAGCTCGCCGGTGACGCTGCCGGCTTCTCGGTGAAGCTTGCCGAGGACGCCGAGTCCGGTCTTGCCTATGAGTTCCGCGCCAACCTGCGTGAGGGCAAGCTCGAGTTTACGGCGGCCCCCCAGTATCCGTGGTTCCAGGTCAACAACATGGGCCTCGAGCGTCCGTTGTTCTTTAAGGGCGAGGGCACTCATCATGTGCGCCTGGTCGTTGACGACGATATCGCGACCATCTTTGTCGATGATGTTGCGCTTAACGCTCGATTCTGCAATAAGCAGGGCCAGGGTGTGGCGCTGACGGTCACCGACGGTACGCTTAAGTGCGCAAATGCAACGATCGCGTCTCTGTAATGGCATCAAAACGTCTTATGATTTCGTAAAGGAATGGAGAGGAACATGGACTACAAAGTAGTGTCTCAGCAAGTCGTCGATAACGTCGGCGGTCTGGAGAACATCGAGGGCGCCACGCATTGCGTTACGCGTCTGCGTCTGGTGCTCAAGGATACGAGCAAGTACAACAAGGCCGAGCTCGAGAACATCGATGGCGTCAAGGGCGTGCTGTACAACAGCGGCCAGCTCATGATCATCTTCGGTACCGGTACCGTCAACAAGGTTTACGATGAGTTTATGGCTCTGACGGGCGTTAAGGAGATCAGCGCTTCCGAGGTCAAGGGCGCCGAGGCGGACAAGAAGGGCAAGTTCTTCTCGGTCCTCAAGGTATTCTCGGACATCTTTATCCCCATCATTCCCGCTTTTGTCGGCGCTGCTATCATCATCGGCCTTAAGTCGCTGATCGTTGCCAACGGACTCTTCGGCATGGAGGGCAGCCTTGCCGACCACAGCGAGTTCCTCAAGAACCTCGCAAGCTTCTTTGCCATTATTGCCACCACTTTCGACTACCTGCCTGTCCTGGTTATGTACAGCGCGGTCAAGCGTTTTGGCGGTAACCCGATCCTGGGTATCCTCGTCGGTATCGTCATGGTTCACCCGAGCCTTATGAACCGTAACACGTTCGTTATGGATCCGACGGGTGCTGAGTACTGGAACTTTGGTCCGCTCTCCATTCCCATGGTTGCTTTCCAGGGCGGTGTGTTCCCCGCAATCCTGACTGCCTGGTTTATGGCCAAGGTCGAGAAGATTGCCCAGAAGTACATCCCCGAGGTCGTCTCGTTCGTTTTCGTCCCGACCGTTACCCTGATTCTTGCTAACGTCGCCCTGTTCACCGTGTTCGGCCCGCTCGGCAACCTGATCGGCGACGTCCTCGGCGGCGTAATCGATATCCTGTACAACAGGATGGGCGTCTTTGGTGCCTTTGTCTTCGCCGCGTTCCTGCAGCCGCTTGTCGTTACCGGTACGCATCAGTTCATCCAGGGTATCGAGGCAAACCTCGTTGCCACGACTGGCTTCAACTACATCCAGGCCATCTGGTCGGTTTCCATCATCGCCCAGGGCGGCGGCGCCATCGGCATGTACCTTATTCATAAGAAGCATTCCAAAGAGCGCAACATCTGCATGTCGTCCTTTATCCCGACGCTGGTCGGAATCTCCGAGCCCGCAATCTTTGCTGCAAACATGCGCTACTCGATCATTCCGTTCCTCTGCGCTTGCATCGGTGCAGGCTGCGGCGGTGCCTTCGTCAAGCTCTTTGAGGTGCGCGCTATCGGTCAGGGTCTGACCGGCGTGCTTGGCCTGCTCATCGTCACGCCCGAGACCCTCGTGTGGTATGTGGCTGGCAATCTCATCGCCTTTATCGTGCCGATCGTCTTGATCTTTGCCTACAACAAGGCAAAGGGCGTTCCGACCACCGATGAAGAGGGCGCTGGCGCTGGCTTCGATGTCAGCTTCTAGTTGAGCCGTTCAGCGTAATCTGAGGATAAGTCCATTTGAGGAAGGGCGTTCGGCTCGTGTGAGTCGAGCGTCCTTTCCTATAGACGAGAAGGTCATGGCGATGTTTAATCAAAAAAACAAGGTGACACGCGCGGACTATGAGCAGTGGCGTGCCGGACAGGATGAGACGGCGGGTCGCATCGCGTCCGACCCCGATAGGCTTTTGTTCCATGTGGAGCCTGAGCTTGGCTGGCTCAACGACCCCAACGGTTTGGTGCAGATTGGTGATACATATCACATCTATCATCAATACGATCCGTTCGACGCTGCACATGGCGGTCCAGTGCTTTGGAACCATCTGACGACAAAGGATTTTGTGACGTACGAGAATTGCGGCCCCGTGTTGTTCCCCGATTCCGATTTGGATTCGAGTGGAGCGTATTCTGGTTCTGCCTTTGTACGTGATGGCAAGATTCACTACTTCTATACCGGCAACGTTAAGCATTTTGACCGCGATGATTACGACTACGTGTTGACGGGCCGTGAGCAAAACCAGATTCATATGGTTGCCGAGAATCCCGACGAATTGGGCGAGAAGCGCATAGCTATTGGACCGGTCGATTACCCCGACGATATCGGTACGCACGTGCGCGACCCCAAGATCCTTGAACACGACAGTATCTACTACATGGTTCTCGGCGCTCGTACGAAAGACGACCGCGGCTGCGTGCTTGTCTATACCTCGCGTGATCTAGAGGACTGGGGCTATGCGACGCGCATTGAGCTGGGCGAGAAGTTTGGCTTTATGTGGGAGTGTCCTGATCTGTTTGAGCTCGATGGCGAGCTTATTCTCGTTTGCTGTCCGCAGGGCGTGCCCGCCGATGGCTGGCGTTACCGCAATCCGCATCAGTGCGTGTGGTTCTCCATCGAGGCCGATTGGGGGGCGCCGAGCTTTAAGATCGTCGGCCAGGGCATGCCTCCGATGGTTGATGCCGGTTTTGATTTCTATGCCCCGCAGTCCTTTGAGGATGCTGCGGGTCGACGTTTGATGATCGGATGGTCGGGTTGTCCCGATGCGACGGCAGAAAGCCCGACGGTGGCACGCGGGTGGCAGTGCGCGTTGACGGTGCCGCGAGAGCTGAGCATGCGCGATGGTAAGCTCTGTCAGCAGCCGGTGCACGAGATTGAGAGGATGCGCGGCGACTGCGTTCGCGCGACAGGCGGTGAAACCGTTGAGGAGCCGGGCCGCCTGTTTGACCTTGTGGTTTCCTGTGAGGGCGCCAAGATGGTCGAGCTCGAGATCCGCAAGGGTGTCTTTGTGCGTTATACGGACGGGATGCTTACCCTCGATATGGGCGACGAAGGCTATGGACGCGACCGGAGGTCGATCGAGCTCAGCGAGCTTCGCGACCTGCTTGCCCGTGATGCGCGCGGCGTGCGTGCCGAAGCGCTGCTCGGCCGGCTGCGCGCAGGCGGCGTTGTTGGTCTGCCAATCGCTCGTGTCCCAAGCGGATGTGCCAAACTCGAAGCTGCCGTTCTGGATCAGGTTATACGTCGAGCCGTACCTATTCGCCGGCGGTTCCGGCGATGGAGCTGCATGCCGAGGGTGCGGCGTCGATGAATTTTTACCGCCTCGCTCATTAACCGTGTATGGAGCACGATTGGACTTGTTGGGCGGAATGTGTCGCAGTTGCCGCGGCCAACTACCGTTTATCGCATATAGCGACCGTTTGCGGAATAAGTAACCCTCCTTAATAAACCGTATGGAATCCTAGATAAGCACGGAGTTTTCCAAGGAGACGCTGTCCTTTGTTGTGTGCAAGGGGCGGCGTCTCTTTGGTGCTTGGACACTGTTGTACAACAGTGCGGCGGCGCGTGCCGTGTATTGAAAAGCCAATGTTGAGATGGGTCGTGATAATAATGGGCAAGTACGTAATCGTGGTTGAGTCTGGGTCGGATGTGACGCCGGAGCTTTGCGAGCGCTACGGCATCGTGCGCGTGCCCATGCATGTCACGATTGGTGACGAGACCGTCGAGGACGGCTCGATCGAT
>CAJMPF010000069.1 GCA_905215195.1 uncultured bacterium
CACTGGCTCGTCCTCGACGGCCAGGTTGCAGATGATGGACATATCATTGGTGACGAGCGCAGAAAGCGAAGAGCCCAGCACCTGGTAGACGGCCTCAGCCTCGGCCTCGACCGTGCCGACAAGCTCCTTGGGCAGCGAGATGTCGGCCTTGATCATATGACGCGTGGCACGGCAGATCTGACGGACCTTATCGGTCATGCGCTGCAGGTTAAAGTCAACGTAGATGATCGTCTGAAGCAGGCGGAAGTCGGAGGCGACCGGTGACTGCGTGGCGATCAGGTTGTAACAGACGGCCTCCAGGTTAGCGCAGCGCGCGTCAATCGAAAGCGTGCGCTTCTTGGTCTTGGTGGCGAGCTTGCGGTCGTCGGTCACATAGGCCCTCACGGCATCGTGGAGGGCCAGATCGACGGCCTCATAGATGCTCAGCATCTCGTGACGGGCCTCGACGAGCTGACGGGAAAACAGTTTGCGCATGGTTCACTCCAATCAGTTGGGTGCGGTCATGCCGCCCGCACAGTGAATACACACCGGACCAGGTCCGATCAGCTTGGGACTAGTCGCACCGATCAGCCAAAGCGGCCGGTGATATAGTCTTCCGTCCGCGAGTCCACCGGACTGGTGAAGATCGCGTCGGTTTGACCATACTCGATGAGCGTGGCGGGCTCGCCGGCAACTTCCTGCAAGAAAAATGCGGTGTAGTCGCTAATACGAGCTGCCTGCTGCATTGAATGCGTGACGATGATGATCGTCATCTTGGGCGCCAGCTCGGCCATCAGATCCTCGACCTTAGAGACAGACGTGGGGTCGATGGCGGAGCAGGGCTCGTCCATCAGGAGGACATCGGGTTGCACCGCAAGCACGCGCGCGATGCACAGACGCTGCTGCTGACCGCCCGAGAGCGCCAAACCATCCTTGTTGAGCTGATTGGATACCTCTTTCCAGAGGTTGGCGCGCTTGAGCGATTCTTCCACGATGTCATCGAGGTCACTTTTGCTAGTCACGCCCTGCAGACGAGGGCCAAAAGCGACATTCTCGTAGATGGATTTGGGAAACGGATTGGGCTGCTGAAAGATCATGCCCACGCGGCGACGGAGATCGACCGGGTCGACGCCCTCGGCATAGATATCATTGCCGTCGAGCGTCATGGTGCCCTCGACGCGCGTACCCTCGATCAGGTCATTCATGCGGTTGATGCAGCGCAGAAACGTCGATTTGCCGCAGCCCGAAGGGCCAATGAAGGAGGTGATGGCGTTTTTGGCGATGTTGAGGTCGAGCCCCGTCAGCGCATGAAAGTCACCGTACCAAAAGTTGAAATCCTTGGCCGTAATGGCCGCTTGCTCCAACGTGGGAGCGGACTGATAAACGGACATGGGACTCCTTAACTAGCGGCGCTTGCGCGACAGATAACGCGCAAACAGGTTGAAGGCCAGAATGATCACCATCAGCAAGAGCGCGGTGCCGTAGGCTGCGTTCATGTTGATGCCGTCGTTGGCAAGCAAATAGAGGTGAACGGTCATGGGGCGACCGGAATCGAACGGCGATATGGGCAGGTTGATGGCCTGACCCATGGTGTAGAGCACCACCGCGGTCTCGCCGATGGCGCGGCCGATGGCAAGGACGATGCCGGTGGCAATGCGGCCAAAAGCAGAAGGAAGCACGATCTTGGAGACGACCTGCCACTTGGTGGCGCCCAGACCGTACGCGCCCCAACGGATATAGCGCGGAACGGCGCGAATGGCCTCTTCGGTGGTGCGCATGACGATGGGAAGCATCAAGAGCGCGAGTGCCAGGGCGGCAGAGACCATCGAAAGGTCCAAGCCCATGGCCTCGACAAACAAGGCGTAGCCAAACAGACCCATAACGATGGAGGGCACCGAGGCCAAAGCGTCAGCAGCGTAGCGAATGAGCTCGACGACCTTGCCCTGCTTGGCGTACTCGGCCAGATAGACGGCTGCCAGCACAGCGATCGGCGTGCAGATAAGCATGGCGAGCGCCGTCACATAGACGGTCGAGACGATCGTGGGCCAAATACCGCCCTCGGCGTTGACGCCCTGGGGCCAACCGAAGATAAAGTCGAGCGAGATGTGTGGCAGGCCGTTGATGACCACGTAGGCGATGATAGCGACCAGCACCAGCGTGGTGATGTAGGCAGCGGCACGGAACACGCCAAGCATGATCTTGTTGGACAGGTCCTTGTTGATGCGGCCCTTCTTGCCGTGGGAAAGGGCACGCTTGATGCGCTCGCGCGACGAGGTCGTATCGACCGTCGTGTCAACGGAATCGGACATAGCCTACCCCCTCTTCTTCTTGGAAATCAGACGGACGATGCCCACCAGCGTGGCGGAGATGATAAACAGGACCACACCCATGCCGAACAGCGCCGAGCGGTGCAGACCCGAGGAATAGCTCATGTCGAGCGCAATCTGGCTCGTGAGCGTCGAGATGGGGCTCGCAATGCTGTCGGGAATAACCGGGGCGTTACCTACGACCATGAGCACGGCCATGGTCTCGCCGATGGCACGGCCCATACCCAGCACGATGGCATCAACGATACCCAGCTTCGCGGCAGGTAGCACGACCTTATAGATGGTCTGCCACTTGGTGGCGCCCATGGCATACGATGCCTCGCGAATGCCCATGGGAATGGAATTGAGAGCATCGATGGTGAGCGTGGTGATGGTAGGGACGATCATGATGGCGAGCACAAACCACGCCGTCAGCGCACCAAAACCAAGGCCGCCGGTCAGTTGTGCGATAAACGGGCGGATGATGATCATGCCAAAGAAGCCGTAGATGATGGAGGGTATGCCCGCCAGCAGGTCGACGGCGGGGCTGATGAGCCTGCGCACGCGCTTGCTGGCGATCTCGACCAGATATACAGCCGTGCCCACACCCAGGGGCACGCCCATGGCGAGCGCACCGACGGTCACCAGACCCGAGCCGGCAAGCAGCGACAAGATGCCGTAGTGGCCCTCGGAAGGCGCCCACGTAAAGCTAAAGAAGTCCGCCAGACCGATGTCAGTAAAGACGGGCAGCGCCGAGTACGTGGTAAAGACAAAAATCAGGATGACGGTAACGACCGCCAAGAACGCGCAGGCAAAGAAGATCCACTGCAGCGCCTTCTCCTTGATATAGGTACTGTGCGATACGAGCGCCAGCTCGCGCTTCTTGGGCGTCTGAACATTCTGCTCAGTCTGGGAGTTTTCCTGTGCTTCCATGCTACTCACTCCCCTTCTCGTCGTTGGTGACGGGAATAAAGCCCGCCTCGCGAATCTGCTTGTCCATCTTTTCGGACGTCACATAGTCGATGTAATCCTGCGCCTGCTGCGAAGGCGCACCCTTCACAAAGAAGTAAAGGTCGCGTGAGATGGGATAGCCACCGCTCGCGACCGTCTTCTCGGACGCCTCAACATGATTGACCGAGACGGCCTTGACCGAGGTCTTGGCGTTGAGGCTATCGACGAAGCCCAGCGAAATGTAGCCAATGGCACCGCGCGAACGAGATACCACGTCGCGCACCTGGCCCGTGCCCGAAAGAACGGCCGAGCGGCGATCGAACGGGGTGCCGTCCATCACGATGGTGCGGAAGGCCTCACGCGTGCCGGACGCCTCATCTCGATTGATGACCTGGATCCTCAGGTCCTCGCCACCGACTTCTTTCCAGTTGGTGATCTTGCCGGCGTAAATATCGCGGAGCTGCTCGGTCGAGAGGTTATCGACCGGGTTATCGTCGTTCACGATGACCGCGATACCGTCGTGGGCAATGACGATGGGAGTCAGGCCCAGATCCTGTTCGTCGGCATTGAGTCCACGGGAGGAGCTGGCGATATCGGCTGTGCCGGCGCTGACGGCCTCGATGCCAGCGGAAGAACCCAAACCGGAAACGAGCACGTCGATGCCGGTCTCCTCCTTAAAGTCCTCGGCCGCAATCTCGGCGATAGGAAGGCAGGTCGTGGAGCCGGCGACGGTAATGGAAGAGGTAGAAGATCCCGAAGAACAGGCGCACAGCGTAAGCGTAAGCACAGCGGCGCTCAGGACCGATACGATCTTTCTCATAGCATCACGCCGATCGCAGCATGGCGCCCACAGGCGCCGTCCTCGTTACGGTAGGAATAAAAGCGGTCGTTCTGACGCACAGTCGAAAGCTGGGTATCCACGATATTATCCGCGTCGACACCGACATCTACCAGCGCCTCGCGAATGGCAGCGGAAAGATCGAGCATGCGAGAGGCACTCGCATCGATGCAAGAGAACTCGGCGGCAAAGCGATCCATGAGTTCCTGGGATACCTCATATTCGTCACCCAAGATATGGGGGCCGATATAGGCGGAAACGTCGCTCGCATCGCAGCCGGCAGCATTGCAAAGCGCCTGGCACGCCTTGGCAGAAATACGTGCAATCGTGCCTTTCCAACCGGAGTGCACCACGGCAAATCCGCCGGGGGCCACCAGTACCACGGGAACGCAGTCGGCAAAGCAGAGCAGCACGGGCACGTTATGCGCCGTACAGACGATGGCATCGCAGCCCTCGGCAATCTGCTCGCGAACGTCCTCAAGGTCATCGGCGCCGTTCGAGGTCACCGCAACGATATGATCACCATGAACCTGATTGGGAACGAGCAGGTTGTGCTCGCACTCGGCGGCGCCCATAGCCTCGAGCGCGCGACGACGATTTTCTTGAACAGCAAAGGGATCATCGCCAACATGCGAGCCCAAGTTGAGTGAGGAGTACGCATCTTCCGAAACACCACCGGCGCGCTCGGTGAAGGCAAAGCGAACATCGGGTGTCGCGCCCTCCACCAACGTAACTCCATCATGGTCGACACGCGAAACGTTGTCCGCACGTGCTGCCATACTAAAGCCTCCTAATAACACAAGTACCGCGGCATCGCCGCTACAGCCCGCGTTTATACGGCTGTCATACTTCCTTAAAAGGATACCTGCTGCACTGGAGACAATCGTAAAGGGAACGTAAGGAGATTGGAGGTTCTAGTTTACAAAGTCGAAATAAAAAGGGCGCGTCCATACGGACACGCCCCTGTGCACAACAATGCAAAGAACGACTTAGAAGCTACCGCGCTTCAGGAAGTCGGGAAGCTCGAACTGATCGTTGCCGAAGTTAGGAAGCTCGGTGCCACCGACGTTGCGGGTCGGAGCGGCCTGAGCCGGACTGGTGGCCGGAGCGGTGCGTTGCGGCTCAGCGGAGGCAGCGGCCTTGCTCTGAGACTGCTGAGCAGCAAAGAGCTCGTCCTGACGGTTGACGTTGGAGTCGGAGAAGCCCGTAGCGATAACGGTGATACGCACCTGATCGCCCAGGGACTCGTCGACAACGGTACCGAAGATGATGTTGGCCTCGGGGTCGACGGCGTTGGCGACAACGTCGGCGGCGTCGCTGATCTCCTGGATGCCCAGGTCCTTGGAACCGGCGATGGAGAGCAGCACGCGCGTGGCACCATCGATGGAGCTCTCGAGCAGCGGGCTGGAGATGGCCTGCTGGGCAGCGTCGACGGCACGGGTGTCCCCAGAAGAGGTACCGATACCCATCATGGCGGTACCGGCCTGCTTCATGATGGTCTTAACATCGGCGAAGTCCAGGTTGATGATACCGGGGACGGTGATGAGGTCGGTGATGCCCTGGGTGCCCTGGGAAAGGACGCCATCGGCAATCGCGAAGGCCTCGAGCATGGTGGTCTTCTTCTCGGCGATGTCGAGCAGCTTATCGTTAGGGATGACGATCATGGTGTCGACGCAATCGGAGAGGGTCTTGATGCCCTCCTCGGCGCTCTTCTTGCGCTTGCGGCCCTCGAAGGTGAAGGGCTTGGTCACGACGGCGACGGTCAGCGCACCGACCTCGTTCATCGCGATATCGGCAACGATGGGAGCAGCGCCGGTACCGGTGCCACCGCCCTCGCCGCAGGTGATGAACACCATGTCGGCGCCAGCGAGCGCCTCGGCAATGTCGTCGCGGGACTCATCGGCAGCCTTGCGGCCAACCTCGGGGTTGGCGCCGGCGCCCAGGCCGCGGGTAAGGTCGGTGCCGATGTGCACCTTGATATCGGCATCAGAGATCGCGAGTGCCTGAGCATCGGTGTTGATGGCAACAAACTCGACGCCGCGGATGCCCTCTTCGATCATTCGATTGACCGCGTTGGTACCGCCGCCGCCGACGCCGACCACCTTAATGACGGCAAGGTAGTTGTTGATCTCTGTCTCGTGCATGTCGGTCCTCCGAACAAAGGTTATAGCCATAGCATGGGTCGACCCCTGCGCACATTAACCTTCAGGTTGAAAGTAAATGCAAAGGTAAACCGTATTATGTTTGCACATTATGAACGTATCAGTCAAATAATTGACCGTGAAAACCAAACAAACCAGATAAACGGCGTGGTATGGCCCCTCAACAAAGCATCAACCAGCGCTACGAGGTCGGAGCGTTCCTAAATGTATAGTTACCCGGAGAACGCACATTGATATACGTTACGCCCTCTACCTGCGAAAGCAGCTTGGTGACTACGCGCTCCTTCTTGACGATATCGTTCGAATCGCCCAGCGACACCTCAATGCCGTTATTGAGGTTTGCCGAGATGGCTTCGACCGAAGGCGTGGAAATATCCTTGACTTGTCCCAAGAACTCGCTCGAAAAACCACGCACATAATCCAAGCCAGCCTTAACGGCCTTGGAGCTCACCGCCTGGCCGGAAACCGGAGCGACATCCGCCGAGACATCAGTCAACAACACCGCGCCATAGTGCTTAGCGAGCGCCAGCGCGGCATCAATGCCGGTCAGGGTATTTGAGCCCTGCCCCGTCGTGATGACGTTGCCCTGGTCATCCACTTCGACCGACGTCGACAGCGGGGCGATCCAGGTGTCATCATCCCCGATGGCCCAGGCAAGGTCATCGGAGCTGATATAGGCAATTGCGATGACCTTGCGCTCCATAGGCGTAATGATGAGCGTATGCGGGAACTGACGCTGGACATCCACGCCCGACACCCACGGGTTCTGCTTGAGGTCCTCGGTAATCTGGTCGGGATCGACGTTAAAAAGCGATGTTCCCTCGGGCAAATCGATCAGCTGGATAGCATCGTGCTTCGTCACATGCTCGCTGCCTTGAATCTGAATATCAGTGGCGGTAAACAATCCAGAGTTGATCACCACGATGGCAACGACGACGAACGCGGCCAAGACGGCCAGAACGCCGCCCACGATTTTGCCTTTGCCTGTAACGAGAGAAGCGGCGTCTGACGTTTTATTTGCCATCGCCCCAAGTGAAGACAACGGGTTGACGCCTTTTTTACCCGAAGGCTTCTTGGCGGTAGCCGGCACCGATGTCAGCGAGCGCGGTTTCGATGCGCCCAGCGTGCGACCCGGACGCGCCGCCTTAGTTCCCGTCGAGGGCTTAGGAGTTGCCATGGGACGGGCAGGCTTGGCGCCCATAACAGGCTTAGGCGTCACCGAGGGACGCGAGGACTTTTTTGCGGCCGGACGATTACCGAGCTGAGAGCCGACGACCGGACGCCCGGCCTGTCGAGCATGCCCGACAGACTTAGAGTGCGCGACGGTATTGCGTTGAGGTTTGGTAGGCGCGCCGGAACGCCCTCCGGCGCGGCGGAAGGTAGGTTTCGATGCTCTAGAAGCCGAGGAATTTAACTTCCGGTCTGAGCTCGATGCCATACGCCTCCCTCACCTTTCCGTGCACATGTCTGATAACCGCGGCAACGTCATCGGCCGAGGCAGTTCCGTTATTAACGATAAAATTAGCGTGTACGGGCGAAACTTCCGCGCCGCCAACCGAAAAACCCTTTAATCCACAATCCTCGATAAGCTTGCCCACGCTCGCATCGGGCGGGTTGCGAAATACCGACCCGCAGGATGCACAGCCCATGGGCTGTGTGCGCTTACGCCGCGTCAGGTACCGCTCCATACGTTCACGGATATCGGCCTTGGGCGCAGGTTTGAGCTTGAGCACGCATTCCAGAATGATCTCGTTACGCGGCAGGCTGCATTCACGGTAGCCCCAAGCGATCTCCGAGCCCGCGTAATGCTTGATGCCGGAGCTCGGGTCAAACGTAACGACATCTTCGACCAGCGAGCCAATCCACTCGGTTCGCGTGCCGGCATTCATGGACACGGCGCCGCCAACGGAGCCGGGAATACCGACCGCAAACTCAAGGCCCGAAAGGCTGCGCGACAGCGCGTCGTT
>CAJMPF010000070.1 GCA_905215195.1 uncultured bacterium
TGGACGTCGCTCGCTGTCCGTCCTCTACCTGCGTCGTTGTCTCGCTTCGGATGGGTGGTCATTGGGGACGTTCTTAAATGACTAGTCAGAAATGAGCGTGGATAATCTCCCGTTTTTGGCCCCCGTGTGGACTCAAAGTGGGAGATTATCCACGCTCGTTTTAATATGGCTGGGCTACGGTGCCTATCTAATCGGCTCAGCGTCTTCCCTGAGAATCGAAAGATACTCTTCATACCCGTACTGTCGGTATCTCTGTCTTGACTCGTCGAGTGGACGGAGGATACCCAATTCTTCAAATGATTTGACGAGCGAGCTCGCGGTGCTCCTACCGATATCGAGTCGGGCAGCGATAAATGCGGTGTCGAGGATGGGATGCTCTTCAAGAAGGCTCAGCAGCCTTTGTCCGTTTGCGGCAGTCCTTCCGAGATTTTCGGTAATAGCTGCCGTCGAACGGTTGTGGAGATCAACAAGACTCTTTAAAGACCCTACCGAGTCCTTCGCACTCTCAAGAAGACTGGCGCAGAAAAACTCTATCCATTCCTCGTAAGTTCCTCGTTCCCTTACGGATGTGAGTTGTCGGTAGTACTCGCTTCGATTTTTCTTGAACTGGAACGATGGATAGAACAAGCAAGAATGAAGAACGCCATCATTGATGAGCATAAGTGTAATGAGAAGCCTGCCCAGGCGACCGTTTCCGTCTAGGAATGGATGGGCAGTTTCAAATTGGTAATGGACGAGCGCCGCCCGCACGATCGGATCCATTTCGACTTGGGGCTCATTGATAAATCGTTCGAGGTCCTGGAGCGTGTTGCTCAAATCTTCAATGTTTGGAGGGACGAACGATGCAGTTGCAATGGTGCAGCCTGAAGGGCCAATCCAGTTTTGTGAGGAGCGCAGCTCGCCTGGATTCTTCTCCGTTCCGCGCACTCCGTCCAGCAGGACCGCATGAACCTGCCTGAGAAGCCTCGTACACAAGGGCATCTTTTTGAGCAGTTCTACGCCGCGGTCGACAGCACGGACATAATTCACGACATCTGCGACATCTTTATGATGGAGTTGGGTTTGCGATGGACTAAGTAGGTCGTCAAACGTGCACTGGGTTCCCTCAATTTGCGAAGAAAGGAGTGCTTCTTTGCGCACATACATTGTCAGATACATGTCGGCGTTGGGAACAAAGTAGAGCATGCCTTCAAGCTCTCCAAGCTTTCGTGAGCATGTGGAAAGCGTGCGATAGGTTTCCTCAGTGAGGTTTAGCTGCCTCAATGATTGCAAGGGCGTTGGCAAAAACGAATAGTAAGCCAATTTCCCCGATAGATTATTGCGGAGCGTTCCCTGGCCGTTCTCCTCGATTTGCATCGCGCCCTCCATATCTTTAGTGCCGGAAACTCGCTATTAGGCTAATCATATCAATTCTAATAACGAGTTTATGGCGAAAATAGTTATTAGAGTCGATTTGAATAATCTAATGACGAGAAGTCGTTATTGCTTTGGTGCAAGGTGGTCGAGTGGTCCCTCGGGCGCAGAGGAAAACGGAGCATTCAACACGAGCGTGGATAATCTCCCGGTTTTGGCCTGTGTGCGGCCTCAAAGTGGAAGATTATCCACGCTCGTTAGTTAAGCGTCCAAAAATTCACGCTCGTCGCTACTTGAGTCCGGGCAGGCGGGTGTAGGGAAACGAGCGCTCTAGGAACTTGGAGCAGCGGGCGTAGTCTTTGGCGAAGTAACTGCTGTAGAGCGAATCGAGCACGTATTGCACGGCGATGTGGCTCGCGAACTGCGTGATGCGATGCGTCATGCTCTCGTGGTCACTCACCGTGAGGTAGGCGGCAAAGCCAGGGTGAATGCGTGCGCAATGAGGGGTGCCGATAACGATGACCGGGACATGCCGACTGCTGAGGATCGGTAAGATGTCCTTGAGGTTGGGGGCAAGGCCGCTGTAGGAGATGACGATTGCCACATGGTCGGGGCCCGAGGCGAGCGCCGTGCGCACCTGGGCCTCGACATTGTCGTGGCACGTCGCGCTTTTACCGGCGGAGAGCAGGCGATCGCGGAACATTCCCGCTGGATAGAGATTGTGCGAGCCCGTGTAGATGTCGACCTGCCGGGCGTTCGCGATGAGTTTGGCGGCGTGGTCAAGCTGCGTGGGGTCGAGCGGCTCCTGTGTCTCGGCCAGCGTGGTCTGGTAGAGACCCTCCATGCGCTCGATAACCCGCGCAGGCGATACTCGGCTTATCGATCCGCGATGCAAAGGAGATGCTCATCTCACGAGCACTATCGGGAAGGGCCTGCGATTCGAGCCCTCGCCTTAGTATTTTGGCCATTTAGCACTATAATCACCATAGGCATGCGCACATTGTTGCGCTTTATCAAGAGGAGAAAACGTATGGGTCTGTTTGACATGTTCAAGAAGAAGGCTGAGCCCGCGGCAGCTGCTGCTCCGGCCTCCATCTCTGCTTCTGCCGGCGCCGACGTGCTGTGCTCGCCCGTCAAGGGCAAGGCCATCAAGATGGCCGATGTGCCCGATCCCGTCTTTGGTGGCGAGGTCCTGGGTAAGGGCTGCGCCGTGTGGCCCGAGGATGACCTGGTCTATGCTCCCTGCGACGGCAAGGTGACCGTCACCATGGGTCACGCCGTGGGTCTGCAGTCCGATAGCGGCATCGAGGTTCTGGTGCACGTTGGCGTCGATACCGTCAACATGAACGGTGATGGCTTCGAGGGCTTCGTCAAGGCCGACGATGTCGTGAAGGCTGGCCAGCCCATACTCAAGATCGACCGCGCCAAGATCGCCGCTGCCGGTTACAAGGACTGCGTCGTCGTGGCCGTGTCCAACACCGCCGAGTTCGCTGACGTCGAGCTCGCCGTCGAGGCTGACTCCGCTGTCGCCGCCGGCGATGTCATCGTCAAGGTCGTCCGCAAGTAGTCTGCGGCATCCAGAAGATGCACAAGGGCGGTCGGGTTATCCGGCCGCCCTTTTTTAATAGGCCGAGCAGGTGCATTTTATTACAGGGGGGCTATTGCGCGGGCCATTCGTTTGTCAAATTGAGTCGCCTGCGCGGTTGTGGCCTCGATTCGTTTTGAATCTAGTTGCTGACCTCTCCATACAATCGAGGTTTTTTATTGGATAAAAACGCTTGCCATGCAAATTCTACCGTTCGTATTTGTTGCTCAACAACTTGCTAATGCCTCTCTGTAATCTAGGTTGAAATTAGCGTACGCATAAGGGGAGGAATTGATGAAAGGCATCTCGAGAAGAGGCTTTCTAGCCGGAATTGCAACGTTGGGCCTTGCTGGATGTTCGGGCAAACCTGATAAGACAGACGGCTCTACGCTAAAACTGAAAAAGGGCACGCTTAAGAATGAAAGTAGTCCAAAGAGTTCCGATATTGTAGTAACCATGGACCCTATTTACAACTATCAGGTTGGTCAAAGCGGTTGTGACTATATTACAAAAATCAAAAACACTAGTGATCAAGTTGTTGTCGACTGGGGAGTTGATGGCATCGCAAAGAAAGCGGACGGCACACTATGTGGCACCGTGAGTAGTAATATATCTAGCTGCTGTGCTCTTCTTCCGGGGCAAGAAATATGGTACTTCGGTGCAATTGGTGGCATAGATGAGCTACCGGCGTCACTTGAGCTTACGTTTAGGGTTAATTCCTTTAAGAAAGTTACCGAAAAAGACACCTATGAGTTCACAGTGTTAAATGAACGATTAGAACAAATCGGTACTAATATGTACTGTTTTGATGTCGAAATTCAAAATGATTCGCCGTATGACTATGGTTCGGGCCCGACGCTCATGGGCGTATTGAAAGATGATACGGGGAACGTCGTGAACGGATTTGCGGGTGGCTCTGATGTTCTTGAAGCGGGCTGCCATACGATGATTTCTGCCACTAGCGGTCTCGATTTGACTGGATCCCCCTATGCATCGTACGAGTACAGCATTTTGAAGAACGTTCTTGAACCGTGCTAAGCAGATGAAAATCAACAGCGTTTCTTAGTTTGCAGCATCCAGTTACCGTTCTCCCCGCAACTCCATCACAACGGAAAGAATCTCGTATGTTTCAGGACCGACGTGAACAATCGCGTATCGAATATCGCAGCATTTGAGCACTTTTACATTATCCTAGTCAATTGGAATATCATCGCTATTTTGAACCTGTCCCAAGCCTGGGGGTTAAGGGGACGCTGGTTCGAATCCAGTCATCCCGATCAGAAGCCCGTTTTTTGCGACTCAGGGGTTTGGGTCGAGCCGTTAATATGGACTTACTGTCACAACGTGCGTTGCGCAGGGAACGCAGCGCCGCTTGTTTGGAGGAATGTCATGAAAAAGAAGCCGCTGCTTGCGCTCATGTTGGCTGTAGTGGTTGCATGCTTGATCTCTCTTTCCGGTTGCGGTGGTCCCACAGTCGAGCAACTTATTAACGAAGATCTGACCAATCAGCTTGATGAGATTAAAAATAACGACGAATCATTTCTGGATGGCTTGGATAGGTTGCAGGGGAAGGGGTTTAAAGGGTCGACATCAATACCGAGGAATACGCCAAGAGCTATCTCGAGGGTTTCGACTATAAAATCGGCGACATTGTGGTCGATGAAGATGAAGGTACCGCTACTGCTGAAGTGACCATCACCTGTAAGTCGATGGCTCAAATTCAAGGGGATTTTGCCACCAAATACCAAGAGAAGGTTGCTGCTCTTGATGGGTCGCCTTCCGAAGATGAGTTGTACAAGCTGGCTGGACAGGTAATGCTCGATGTGACCAAGTCCGCCAAGCCCAGGGACACCAAGGTTACCTTTAAGTATTCTGCTAACGATGACAACGAATGGTCGGGGGACGACTCTAATATCTCCGAGATGATGAGCGCGATGCAAGGGTAGCGCCTTATATGTAGGTTGCCATGCGACAAACAGTTCGTTATGCAATAAAGGGAGGATCGTTGGGTCGACCCTCCCTTTATAACAATTAAAGCCAAGTGCGTCTGCGATATTAGTAAGCGTTATTCTGCCGACAGTTGGGGACACTCCTTGCACAAGCGTTGCATCGAGTGTTCGGGAAAATGGGACCCGGTTTTTGGCCGAATTCCGGGTCGCGGTTTCCGGATGGGGTGGGTTGCGGACCATGTGCATTCGCGCCTTTGTTGAAAACCGCCTTCTAACGCGCTCATCAATGAGGATTGATTGCGAAGCTTGGATATCTATTGGCTTATCTGCCTGCTAATCCATCCCTGTGATAGACTAAATTGCATAAAATTAGTCTATCTACTAGTCTATGGAGAGCGATTTGATCCGACGGCCGTCAGAAATGCCATCTCTTATACGTGCTCTGCTTGCTGACGTGGAGACCGAGGTGGTTGAGTACAAGGAGGCCAAGCAGAGCTTCGACTTTGAGAAACTCGGCAGGTACTTCTCCGCGCTCAGCAACGAAGCGAATCTCCGAAACGCGGAGTGCGGCTGGCTTCTGTTCGGCGTGACCGACAAAAGAGAAATATGTGGCACGGCCTACCGTAAGGAGAAGCACAGGCCGAGTATCGGTTTGAGAAGCCTCAAGCATAAAATCACTGAGGGTCTCAACAATGGGCTCACATTCGAGGAAATCTACGAGTTTGACCTTGATGGAGAGCGCGTTGTCGCGTTCCAGATACCTCCCTGCGAGTTTGCCTCGCCCACGACATGGCGCGGTATTCCGTGGTCGCGGGAAGATTCATCGCTCAAGGAGATGCCGCGCTTCAAGCTTGAAGCCATCTGGGGACAATCCCGTCCCGACTGGTCAAAAGGGGCTTCATTCGAAGCCAATCTCGATGACCTCGATACTGATGCCGTCAAGTTCGCATGCGAGCGCTACATTGACAAGTACGCCGCTAAACAACCTGCCATAACGTCGCTCAGCGAGGAGGAAATGCTCCGAAAGATGGGGTTTCTCGTCCATGGGCATGTCACGAACGCTGCGCTGGTACTCCTTGGCCGGCCCGAGTCAGCCGCCTTCCTCGGCGGGGCGGCGCCAAGGATTACGTGGACGCTTTACTCCTCCGAGGGTCGGGTGGAGGCCTACGAACACTTCGATCCACCGTTCATCCTTCAGGTCGACAGGGTACTGGAGAAGATTAGGAACGAGCGCTATCGTTACTTCGACAGCCAGTTGACGCTGTTTCCCACGCTCGCCAACAAGTACGACCCCGAGGTCATTCGCGAGCTGCTGCACAACGCGATCGCCCACCAGGACTACCGGAACTCCGGTAAAATTAACGTGTTGGAATATGAGGATCGCCTCGTGTTCAAGAATGAGGGCTCTTTTATCCCGGGATCTATCGAGAAGGCGATCGAGCCTGGCTACAAGCCTCCGTACTACCGGAATCGCCTGCTCGCGGACGCGATGGTCAAGACGGAGATGATTGACCAGAATGCTATAGGGATCAGGAACGTCTATGAGATTCAGCGCGGCAGGATGCTGCCGCTGCCCACTTACGACCTTTCGGAGCCTAGCCGCGTTTCGGTCACCGTCTATGGCAGGGTCCTCGACGAGGCGTACACGCGACTGCTCGCCTCGGAGCCGGATATGGATCTCGAGACGGTCTTCATGCTCGACCTCGTCCAGAAGGGAAACCCCATCACTCGAGAGCAGGCTAAGACCCTTCGGGGCAGGGGGCTCGTCGAGGGCCGCTACCCGAAGCTCACGCTCTCCTCGAGGGTCGCGGGCATCATCGGCACCCATGAGGAATACGTGAGACAGAAGGGCTTGGACGCGAGTATCTGCAAGGAACTCATCGTGAAGCTCCTGCGTACCCGCTCCTGCACGCGCGCCGAGATAGTGTCAGCGATATCGCATGCGCTCCCTGAGGACATGAGTGGCGAACAGCGCAAGAAGCACGTGAGCTATCTTCTCCAAGAACTGCGTAAAGAGCGACGCATTCGGCCTGACGGCGCCCGAGGAAGTACGAAATGGGTGATAGACGAGTAAACTAGAAGATAGACTAATAGTTTGTATTTCTAGTCTAATTCACGAATGCGTCTGGCCTTATGTGCGTCTCCTGATTGCGTCAGCGTAGTACAGCAAGGGACCAGCAGATTTCCTGCATCGAGTGCTCGGGAAAATGTGGCCCGGTTTTTGGCCGAATTCCGGGTCGCATTTTCCGGATGGGGTGGGTTACGGAAAGTGCGACCCGGAATATTACTCTGAAACGGGATGCGGTTTCCCTGATGCGCCTCAAACGGAAAGCGCATCCCATTCCGGAGCTCCAAAACGGGATGCGCTTTCCGCGCGGAAGAATTGCCGCAGCTGCGTTAAGCAGTGTCGCTCGTTACTCGCCCAGAATTAGCGCTGCGAGCTCGTCCTGGGTGTCCACCACGTAGTCGGCGCCGGCGGCTTCCAGCTCTGCGCGGCCGCGGAAGCCCCAGCTGACGCCCGCGCTCTTAAGGCCGGCGTTGTGGCCGGTCAGGATATCGACATTGGAATCGCCTACGTAGAGCGTGGTTGCCGGATTGGCGCCCAGCTCCTCCATCACATGTAGCGTGACGGGTGCTTCGGGCTTGGGCGGAAACGCATCGACACGGCCCTGCACCAGCGCAAAGCGCTCGGAACCAAAATACTTTTCGATAAGCGGAGCCGCCGAGACGTGGTCCTTGTTAGTGAGCACGGCAAGCTGAACGCCCGCGGCGCGCAAGCGGTCGAGCATCTCGATCGTGCCGGCATAGGGAGCGGTGTGGTCTTCCTTGTGCTCGCCGTAGTAAGCCCTAAACTCGGCAAGTGTCTGCTCAAACATGCGGACGTCGCCTGCGTACTCGGCGGGCATAAAGCGCTCAACCAGCTTGAGCATGCCGTTTCCCACCTTGTAGCGGTACTCGTCAACGGCAAACGTGGGCCAGCCGTGCGCCTCGCAGGTATGGTTGCCGGCGGCCGCCAGGTCCTCGAGCGTGTTGAGAATGGTGCCGTCCAGGTCAAAGATCACATGGGAAAAAGCTGCTGCCATGGGTGCTCCTGCCGCTTGAATTGTAAAACGCACCCCATGATACTGGGCATGCGTGCCGGGCATGTTTGGAATCTGAATATCTTTAATAGCCCTGAGCCTTTGTCGTTAGCAAATTCTCGGCAGCTGCTCTCCTACGAGCATGTCGAGGATGCGGTTGTCCATGGGATCGAGTCCCAGCTCGTCCACCTCGAAAAACGCCAGCGCCGCACGGGCGACCTCTGCCGTGAT
>CAJMPF010000071.1 GCA_905215195.1 uncultured bacterium
CGCAACTCAGCCTTATCCATCTCAACCTTCTCTCCCAAACCTACCAAAAAGGGACAGGTTTATTTTGGCAGGTTTTATCTGGGTAAACACCCAAATCACCACACAAACCATCGCAAAGGGGGCAGTTCATGGACACCTTCGTGGGTTTTGACGAAGAGCGGGTGTTCGCGGCGGTTTGTCTCGATCTGTAACAGTAACTCGGCAAAATTGGACCTAGATGTTACAGATTGAGACAAAGGGCCGGCGTCATCCGGAAACGTCTCGATTTGTAACATCTGGAGCCAATATTGCCGCCTTAGCGTTACAGATCGAGACAAATCGGCAGACTGCGGCAAAAGAAAAAAGGTAGATTCTCGGGCATGTCCCAAAAATCTACCTTGGTGCCTTAGCCCAGCAGGTCGACTACGTTGAAGCCGGCGTTGCTCTTGGCGATGACGTCGCGGCCGCCAAAGACGCAGGTCGGCGAATCGGCCGCGATGCGCGTCACGTCGGCGCCGAGCGAGCGAAGCTCGGCGGGCGTGGCGGCGAGCATTTGGGCGCGGCGCTCCTCGCGTGCGTGCGGATCGAGCCCGGCCAGGTAGGTCGTGTTGCGACGCTTGGTGAGCGCGTACGGCTTCACCGGCGCGTCCATGCCGCTCACGCAGCTCACGATAAAGCCCTCGAAGGCGGCCTCGTCGGGCTCAAAGCTGCCGAGCCATTCGCCTGCGCGCGCCACGCGCTCAATCGAAGGATCGACCGCCGGGTCGCGGTAGGTGTAGAACGCCGCCTGACGCTCGCCGGCCGCGCGGAATCCGCAGCCGTACGCGCCGCCCTTCACGCGGATCTCGTTCCACAGGTAGTCGTAGGAGAGTGCGTTGGCAGCAACCGCCCAGGCGCCCGTCACTTCGAGCCCCAAGCGACGCGGATCGCACGCGCTCGCCGCAAAGCAGATGTCGCTGGGGATGACAAAGGCCTCGTGGCGGTCGCGCGGCTTCGGCACCACGAGCGCGTCGTTGCCGGCAATGCCCGCCGCACCCGCGCCCAGCCCCAGGTCGCCCGCAGCATTCCAGTACGCGTCAAAGTCCTCATCGCTGCCGGTAAAGCTCGCCAGGCAGCCGTCGGCCACAAAGATACGACCTGCCAGCTCGGTAAGCTTGGCGCGCAGACCGTCCAGGCGCTCATCAAAGTGTTCGAGCAAATCGCGCAGGAACAGATAGAAATCAACGCCCGAAAGCTGCTCGCACACCACGGCCGAAGGCGAGCTGTAGCTCATCGCGCGACCGAGTGCCGCCGAGTGACCGTTGTTGATAAACCCCTGCTCAAGCCCAATGCGAATCTGTGTGAGCACGTCGCGGACGCGGTCGGCGTCGGCATCCGCCAGCAGCGTGTTCGACCACACCTCGCGCGGCAGGCTCGCCAGCGCGTCGATCTTCTCGGACAGGGCGCCGGCGCTCACCAGCAGGTAGGGGTGCACGCCGTCCACGTCGGGTTGGGTCATGACCTCGGTCGTAAAGCTCAAAAAGCCCAGCTTGCCGGCGAGCAAGTTGTCGAGCTCCTCGGCCGAGTGCTCGCTCGTGGGCAGCTGTTTGAGCAGGCGGCAGAGCAGTGTCACATAGGGCAGGTCCTCAAACGCGACGCAGCTCAGGTCGAAATACTGCATGGCGTAGGCCAGACGGTTGGTGGGGATGCCGTGGCGCAAGCAGGGGATGGGCGCGGTCGTGTCTACGACCAGCGGCGGCTCGGGGCGCGCCTCGCCAATGTCGGACACGCGCAGGCGCGGCAGCGTGGCCTTGGCCTCGGGTGTGTCTTCCGCCTCCTGTGCGGCACGCAGCGCAGCCGTGCGCTCGACCACGTCGGCCAGCTCGGCATCGGTCATGGCATCGCGCTTGGCTGCCAGCTCGGCAGCTTCGGCGCCCTCCGAACCCTCGGCGGCATTCACCGGCACCAGCTCGACCAGCGCCATGTGATCGTTCTGCAGCACCAGCTCGCGCAGCAGGTCCTCAAAATAGCTGCCGTCCAGCTCGCCACGCAGCTCCTCGTACACCGGGCCGTACTTGAGTGCCAGCGTCGCGGCGTCGTCATCGTAGAGCCAGGTGCTCAGCGCGTCGCACGCAATGGCCACGCCGTCAGCGATACCGTAGTCGCGCTGGCGCAGGTCGTATTCGTTGCTGCTGATGATGGCTTCCAGGCGCTCACGCGGAACGCCATGTTCGCACAGGTCGCGGCAGGCGTCCTGGAACACGCGACGCAGCTCACGCGCCACACCGGGCTGCGCGTTTTGCAGCATGATGAGCTCGTAGGGCTGCAGGCTCTCGGCCGCGGTGTAGCTCACCACGTTGCCGCCCAGACCGGCGGCCAGAATGGCCTTCTTAACCGGCGCCTCGTTGGAACCCAGCAGTGCCTCGAACAGGATGTCCGTCGCGATCGTGCGCTTGCGGTCGAGCGCGCTGCCCAGCACCAGGCCCAGGCCCACCAGGGCGTTCTCGGGCGTGGTGGCCATCTCGACGCGCTTATACTCGCAGGTCACAGGCTCCTGCACGTCCAGCGGATTGGGCGCCAGCGCAGACGGGTCCTCGCCGGCGGCAACGGCGGCGTCCATGCGGCGGCTCGCGGCACTCGACTGCGACAGATAACGCTCGTCCAAAAACGCCAGCGCGCGGTCCACATCTAGGTCGCCGTAGAGCGTTATATAAGAGTTGGAAGGATTGTAGTGGCGCGCGTGCGTGTCCAGGAACTGTTCGTAGGTGAGCGCGGGAATCGCGCACGGGTCGCCGCCACTCTCGTGCGCATAGGCGGTGTCGGGATAGAGCGCGGCGTTGACGGCGTCGTCCAGCACGCTCATGGGGTCGGACAGCGCGCCCTTCATCTCGTTGAACACCACGCCGTTATAGCGCAGCGTGCCCTCGCGCAGGCTCGCGGAGCTGTCGTCGCCCTCGCTCTCGGCGCCCTCCGGCAGGTCCAGCTCGTAGTGCCAGCCCTCCTGCTCAAAAATGGTGGGCTTGGTATAGATGGCCGGGTTGAACACCGCGTCCAGGTACACGTCCATCAGGTTGTACAGATCCTGCTCGTTGGTGGTGGCAACGGGGTAGATAGTCTTGTCGGGGTAGGTCATGGCGTTGAGGAACGTCTGCATGGAGCTCTTGATCAGGTCGACAAACGGCTCCTTGACGGGAAACTTGGCCGATCCGCACAGCACCGAGTGCTCAAGAATATGGAACACGCCGGTGGAATCGGCCGGAGGCGTCTTAAAGCCAATGGCAAAGGCCTTGTTTTCGTCGTCGCACGCCAGGTACAGCAGGCGAGCGCCCGAGGCGGTGTGGCGCAGCACGTAGGCGTCCGAGTCGAGCTCGGGCACGGTCTCGCAGCGCTCGACGGCAAAGCCGTGGCAGGTGGTGCCGGGTGCCAGCAGCGCGGCGGCTGCGGCGCGCGGGTCGGTTGAGGTGGTGGGCATATGCAGTCTCCTTTGACGCCCCAGCGGGGGCGAATCGAGTCGAATCCTCGAGAGTATACCCATATGGGGCCCTCGACCAATCTGCCGGATGAGCGTGGATTTTCGGACACACGAGCGTGGAAATTCGGACGCCCATCAAATGAGCGTGGATTTTCGGACGAAATCGGCTGCCAAAAGCCCAAAAACCGTCCAAATATCCACCCTCATTTCCCGACCGTCCAAAAATCCACGCTCATCCGTCGCCCGCACATCTCTCATATCTCATTCGTCTCTAATACGAGAGATAACAGAAAGATGAGAGACAAATATGAGAGATAACAATGCTGCAAAGAGACAGGCAACCATGGTATTGTCTCAATATAGATTGTTTTACCAGCGAAAACATGTTTAAATGAAACAGATGACAGACATCTTATCTTTCATCTCTCACTCCTCTCTAATATGAGAGATAACAGAAAGACGAGAGATAACTGAGAGACGAAGGAAATCTATTCGCGGCATTCTTCGCAGAACCGAGCGAAAGGACGTGCAGATGAACGAAAACGAGCTGGCCGGTTTGCTCGAGTCTTTAAAGCGAATGGGTTCGGATGACCTTAGCGTCGAAGTAAAAGAGAGCGCCATGACGCTTTCCCGCGACGTATGGGAAACGGTCAGCGCTTTCGCAAACACCGCCGGCGGCATCATCGTGCTCGGAGTGAGCGAGCGCGCGGGTTTTGTCCCAGTTGCAAACTTTGAGACCGAGAAAGTGCTCAACCAATTCGTGGCGGGCATGGGCGATGCTGGCGGTCGCGGAAAGCTGGCCAATCCGCCCAAATACACCATTGAGCGCGTGGAGCTCCAGGGCACCGTGGTTCTGGTCATCACGATTGAGGAGCTCGACCCGTCGAGCAAGCCGTGCTATGTCATAGAGCGGGGCGCTCAAGGTGGCAGCTACAAACGCATCGATGACAAAGATGTGCCGCTTTCATCGACCGAGGTGCTCGCATTGGCGTCATACGGTCGAGCGACTCCGAGCGATCGCGATGCGGTGCCCGGCACGAGTGTGGGCGATCTCGACGAGTCGCTGGTCGACCGCACGATAGAACGCGCCTATTCGTTGACGCCTCGAGCGATGCGTGGTGCGACGGACAAGAAGACAAAGATGGAGCGCCTGAATCTCCTCGACTTCCAGGGCAATGTTACCAAGGCCGGCCTCCTTGCCGCGGGCGTTTACCCTCAGCAGTTCTATCCCAAGCTCTTCATTGATGTGGCTGTCCATGCGGGAACTCAAAAGGGCGCTGCGGGACCGCTAAGATTTATGGACCGCACAGTCTGCGAGGGCACCCTGGGCGAGATGATTTCGGATACTGTCGCGGCTGTCGCCAAAAACCTGCGCCGCACCTCGACCGTCCAAGGCATCTCGCGTATCGACTCGCTGGAGATTCCCGAGGAGGTCCTGCGCGAGGCAGTCGCCAACGCGGTTATCCACAGGGAATACGGGGATCGGTTCTGTGGGCAATCGATCGCCGTCGACGTTTTTGACGACCGTATCGAGGTGACGAATCCCGGCGGCCTTTATGGAGGGAAGACTCGCGAGAGCTTGTTTGACGGCAGCTCCCGATGCCGTAACGCGACGCTCGTGAAACTCATGTCGATTGTCCCGCTGCCGGATGGCGCAGGTTCGCCGGCTGAGGGCAATGGCTCGGGCATCCCGATGATGATCGATGCCATGTGCGCGCATGGTCTGGCCGAGCCCCTGTTCTGCCCGGGGTTCGATCGGTTCAAGGTCGTACTTTACCGTTCAAAGATCGAGCCGGTCGATCATGGCGGGGACTTGATTATGACGGCGCTCAAGCGCTACGGCGAATTGGGGACGCGCGAACTGGCGGAGCGCACGGGACTCACGGTTTCCCAGGTCAGGGCACGCGTCAATGCGCTCATTGAGCAGGGCGAGCTTGAGCCGACGGCGCCGTTGACAAGCCGCAACCGCAAGTATCGACTGTCAGAGCGCGTGGAATAAATGCGTTAGTGGACGAGGCGACCCAATAATCGACCCTCAATTGGCGCCCACTAAGGTAAAGCGGTTGTTGCTCAGTCGACGGTGATGCTAAAGACTCGGCTTACGCCGGCATGGCCCCGAACCCGTCCATCAAGAACAGCCTAAGAACCAGCTTGATGACATATCCCGGTTTGACTTCAGCCGCGTCAAAGACGTGGCGCTCGGCGAGCTCGCTGCAGTATGCATAGATGTCGCGGATAAGGTCCGCGCCCGAAAGCGTAAACATGTAGCCTGCGTCCGAAAGCGCATTGGGTGCGGCGGGCAACTTGGCCATGTGGCAGAACGTTTGCAGGTCGGGCGCCATAACATTCTGGTAGTCGAGGTGGCCGCTGGCATCCTGTGCGGCAAGCTCCAATTGGCGCACAAAATCCAGCGCCGCCGCTAACACAAAGCTCGGCGTAGGCGCATTGACGTCCTGAGTGGTCGCCACAAGCCTGCCCGCCGCCTGCGTGACAAGCCAAGCGACCTCGCGCTGGCAACGCACAGCCTTGCGCGTAACCGGCTTGATGGACGAAGAAGAAACGCTCCCCTTAGGCGGATTCGAAGCAGCCATAAGACCCTCTCATGAACAATCCGGCCCAACAAGCCCGGATGAAACACGTGCTAC
Source organism: uncultured bacterium (assembly GCA_905215195.1). Classification (GTDB taxonomy): domain Bacteria; phylum Actinomycetota; class Coriobacteriia; order Coriobacteriales; family Coriobacteriaceae; genus Collinsella. The sequence goes on from CAJMPF010000071.1 coordinate 6,076, forward strand.
ATCAGTATACAGGGAAGTGGGGTAGCGGGGTACAAGCGCGCCAGCGGCAAACCGAGAGCATCAACGATGTGCCGATCGCGGAATGAGATCTCGTAATAATTGACTTCCGGCCATATTATTGAGGGGCATGACTCGCGTTCGTATGGTTGTAGGTGCTGGCGATGAACGACATTGACCTTGCTGTTCCGTTGATGGATGGACCAAGCTATGACCGCGCCTGCAGTCTCGTGCCTTCCGAATACGTTGAGGCATGGGAGTGGTTTCTGGGTGAGGAACAGCGCGGCGGCGTTTGGACCAGCCTTCCGCACCACACCAAGGAAGATAGCCCTCAGTATCAGTATCGTTTGAGAATTGGCTCGGACTTCTTTCCTGTAACGCGGGATTCAGGGATCTTCTGGCCGGGCCAGGATCGGGTGAAGCAAGATCCCAATAAGATCTTTGCGCTTTCGGTCCATAACTCTAAAAAGAGCTTCTACACCGATGTACCTCCGCTCTATTTGGACGATGGTACGTGGGTCATTAAGTATTCGGTCCAAGCGCCAGGCGCCGTTGGTTCTCGAGACCAGAATTACAACCGTAAAATGCTCAACTGCATGGAATGTGGCGTTCCAGTCGGAGTCATATTTGCAACCGAGGTGGGCTACAAGGTGCTCGGCCTTGCGTTTGTTGAACGGTTCGAGCCCGAAAACGGATGGTTTGTTCTGCACGGTCCTGTTCATAAAGGCGGACCGGACCCCCGTTTTGCGCCCGACATGAGCTATCTGAAGCACATGCCCGTCGATATTGAGTTTGCCGGACAGGGTACGACCGACGACGAAAAGGTCCGCTATGCGTTAAGGCGCGAACGATTGGGGCAGCAATGGTTCCGCAAGCAGCTCGTTGCCGCCTATGATGGCCGTTGCGCGGTGTCGGACTGCGGCGTCAGCGAAGCTCTGGAGGCTGCACATATCGAGAATTACTCGGGACCCAAATCGCAGGTTGCCAGCAACGGCATTCTGCTTCGGCGCGACTTACATGCTTTATTCGATGCTCATCTGATTTCGTTTGAGCCTGTTTGCGGCGAATATCGGCTGTGCGGATCGTACCTGCTGGATAAGACCGACTATGCTTCCTTTGCGGGCGCAACGCTAAGGCAGCCGAATGAGCATCAGTGGCGACCCAATACGGTGTTTCTTGAGGCCCATCGCATTGAGTTCGATCGCTCGGAAAAGAAGCGTGAAAAGGCGGGGCTTCTGCCGTATTAGCGTATTTGGCTTTGGCATTCTTTGACGATCGTGTTGTTTGATCGGATCGCGTGGCGATGCAATCTCGCGCCCGCCCGCCGGTGCATGCTCTTCCTGTTTTGTATAGCGAGAGGGGAGCGTGTATGAGCTGGCGAGGCGATATTGCGATGGGGAAGTACGGAAAACTGCCGTGTGCCCTTATAGACAACAATATGTTTCCGAGCGTAGAGGTTGATTGCGGGTCGTTTGTCGTCACCTGCCCTTGCTGCGGCTCGCAAATACCGTGTCTCGACATTCGGTTCATCGATGCGCGCGACAGACTCAGCGACGAAGTGAGAAAACGGACAGGCGTTCATATGCCGGTGTATCCGGAGAAATGCCCTGTTTGTGGCCTCGATATCGTGTATGACGCCGGCGACGAGGGATAGGTGATGCGGAGGAGCTGGCTGTGAGTGTCTTTTGCCTCTACAAATAAATCCCCTCACCGAGTTGCTTGTGGAACTCGGCGTGATGGTCGCGTGCCCAGGTAAAGAGCGCCTGGTCAAAGTCGGTGCGCGTGGCCGGGATGCCAAAGACGCCGGCAACTTCGACGCGCACAAACTCCAGTGCCGGCAGCTTGTTGATGGCAGTGAGGGCAAACGGGGACGAGGGTTCCTCGAACAGATAGCGGCTGCCTTGCAGCGCGTCGCAACTGGTGCACGTGTTGCCGAGCGACGGGGCTTTGGAGGCTCGCGCGCCTACGGGCTTGTAGCCGCAGCGCTCGCGCAGGTAGTCGCGGATCTCGGCCGGCACGCAGCCCAGCGCGGGGACGATGGCTATGGCGTTGGCGCGGGCGTTGTCGATTACGATGTGCCCCGCGTCGTCCATGGCGGGCGCAGCGCTGGGCGCGGCCTTGCTG